>JALYLE010000117.1 GCA_030774375.1 Chloroflexota bacterium
GTGGAGAGGGCCTCGACCAGCCGCCATGCGGCGTTGGGAAGCAACTGCGCCATGCCGGAATGGCCGTCGAAGGCGATGGTGCGGGCCGTCAGCTGCAGGTAGAGCATGCCGCGCACCCCGCACACCAGGACGGGACGCCCGGCTTCGTCGACGCCGCCGCCCTCGATGAGGGCCGCATCCCCCTCGAGAAACTCAGGACGTTGCGCGAGGAGCGAAGCCAGCGTGGCGCTGCCGCTCTCCTCTTCGCCCTCTACGATGAAGCGGACGCGGCACGGGAGGTCGCCTGAAGCATCCCGAAGCGCTTCTACCGCCTGGACCCGATGCAGGAACTCACCCTTGTCGTCACAGACGCCGCGGGCGTAGAGGCGGCCGTCACGGAGCTGCGGATCGAACGGGCCGGTCTCCCACAGCTCGATCGGCGCCGCCGGCTGCACGTCGTAGTGCTGGACGGCCAACAGGGTCCGCGGCCCGGAGCCGAGCTCGCCGATCACCAGTGGGGGAATGCCCTCCTCGGTGAGTACGGTGACCTCCGCTCCGGCGGCGTCCAATCGCTCGGCGACCCAACTCGCTGCGCGTTCGAGCTCGGGGAGGTGCGCCGTCTCGGACGGGATCGAGCAGAAATCGCGGAGCTCGTCCGTCCAGCGGTCGAAGCGCTCGTCGACGAGACCATCGAATGCGATCGAGGCGGTGGGATCGAGCGTCCTCATCGGTCCTCCTGCGGTGGTCGGCGGTTGGTGTGGAATGGTTCGCCGTGCGCTGGGACCACGATATCGGCGCTGGCCAGGATGCGCCGTCGACTCGTTTCGAGCGCCTCCTGATCGTCGGCCAGCGGGTCGATCTCCGGCGAACGGTCGCCTCGCCACCAGGCATGCGTGAAGGCGACCACGCCGTCATCGGTCTCGGCCAGCCAGGTGGCGTCTTCGTTGGTATGGCCCGGCGTCAGGAGGAGCGAGACGTGAGAGCTTGGCCGATGGCCTTCGCCCAGGTGGTCGAGCCAGACGTTGCCCCGGTAGCGCGCCCAGAAGTCGACGACCTCCGCGTTCACGAAGAGCGCGGTGTTCAGCGTGTGATCCGGATGGTGGTGCGTGAGCAGCACGTGGGTCACTCCATCAGGCTCGACCCCAAGCTCCGCGAGCGGCGCCAGGATCGCGTCGGGTCCGCGCACCATCCCCGGGTCTACGACGAGCCTCGACTCGCCGTCGACGATGAGGCTGACAGTCCCCGCGACAGCATCGTCCGTGACGTATCCGGTGTGCAGGATGTTGAAGGTGGCGGGCGCGCTCAGGCCGCGTCGCCGCCCGGGGCCGGCTCCTCCATGAAGAACTCGGTGAAGTCCGAACAGCGCCCGTCCGGGTCCAGCCTGACGAGAAAGATGTTGTGGTACACGCGCTCCGGCTTGTCGTCGGTGGCCGCGTAGCGCGTCACGCAGCGCGCGACGCCCAGATCCTCATTGACCGCCACGGGTACGCAACGCAGGTCCCAGGTCCCGGGCTCGTCGGGCTCCTTGAGCCAGGCCTCGACGATCTCATTCTGACCACGCGCCCCCGACCGGCTGTCTTCCCACGGGTGCCATCGATAGACGGCATCCTCGCTGAAGAGGGCCCCGATCAGGTCGGGATCATTGCTCCGCCATGCGATGTGGTAACGATCCAGCCACTCGCCCAGCTCCTCGAGTTCGCTCATCTCATTCCCTCGCGGAAGATTACGTATCGACGCCGCCCAGCCTATCGCTTCTTGGGCGGCAAATCGCGGGCATTGGCGAGCGCGCGTTCAAGCCATGGCCGCATCGCCGCCGGATCCGACGCCAGCGTCGCCGGCAGCACGAGATACTCGCGCATGGGTCGCCCAGGCATCACCTCGAATGGCATCCCGCCGGCTTCAGCCAAAGCCGTGCGGGCCTCGTCTGGCAGGCGTATCACCCAACGATCCTGGTGGAGCCCCGTGAACATGTGACCGTTCGCGAAGCAGGCGGGGTAGCCGAACATTTTCCGCCGCTCGACCCCGGGCTCCGCCAACAGCCAGGCAGTGTGCTCATCGAACCAATCGACGAGCTCTTGCGGCGAGCGGCTCCACGTTCCTGCGTGCGGCCCTCCAGCCATGGGGTGAGCCTCCCATTGAACGATCCGGCAGGCAATAGGGTATCCCCAGTGTCGCGCCGGCGGAACGATCATCGATTGGCCCGCCGCGCAACCGATGCCCCGCCGGCACCCCTGGGCGGGGCATCGCCTTGTTCGGGGGATGTGGGAGGCAGGCGCGCGGTAGATTAGCGCCCGGCTTCTGGGGATTGGATGTGGACAGAGCGCCATTCAAGTTGCGAAGTCGGGGATAAGTGGGGTTGTCTCGATCTGCTGCGGCCCCCTATCCTTTGGTCGTCCCGAAGGGGCAGCGCAAACCGGATCACGCGATTGCATCAAGGGTTCCGGTGGCGATT
>JALYLE010000118.1 GCA_030774375.1 Chloroflexota bacterium
CGGTGGTCACCGGCGGGCTGGGTGGGGTGATGCGTGCTGCGTCCCGAGGCGCGATCTCGGGGGGCGGCTTCACGATCGGGATCCTGCCCGGCGACGACCCCCACGAGGCGAACGAATACGTTCGGCTGCCGATCGCGACCGGCTTGGGCGTGGTCCGCAACCTTGTAGTCGTGACCAGTGCGGATGCCGTTGTGGCGGTCGGGGGCCGCCACGGGACGCTCTCCGAGATTGGGCTCGCCCTTCGCATGGGGCGCCACGTGATCACGCTGGGGTCGTGGCGCATCGAGTCAGACCACCGGATGGGCGGACCTCGTGTCCATCGCGCGCGTGACCCTCGTGAGGCGGCACACCTCGCCTTGCGGCTGGCCAAGGACGGGCCCGTCAGGCCAACGGCGTAATGTCGCCGGATGACTCACTCGATGACCGAGCGCGTACTGGTCCTGCCTCGCGCCGACGTTCCCGGCGGCTGCGACTTCACCGGCGTCCGATCCGCGCATACCGCTGAGCTGCGTGACCTGCGGCGCGCGGTCGCTACTGCCGGCCGCTTCATAGAGCGTTCCATCGCCGAGGAGGACCCGGCCTTCAAGCAGCTGATCCCGTATGTCGTCCTGCGCGACGGGGAGCGCGTCTTCCTCATGGAGCGGACGGATGCCGGCGGAGACGCGCGCCTGCACCGCAAGGCGACGATCGGGGTGGGCGGGCATCTGAACCCCGTCGACGATGGGTCGGATCCTCTCGAGGCGGGCCTTCGTCGCGAATGGGCAGAGGAGCTCGAGGCGGCGTGGGAGCCCGAATTCCGACTGGTGGGCCTCCTCAACGACGACTCGAACCCGGTTGGGGCAGTGCACCTGGGGGTCGTTTTCGAGGTGCATGCAGACGGCCGCGCCGCTCAGGTCCGCGAGCACGACAAGCTTACGGGTCACTTCGCATCGACCGATGAGGTGGCCGCTGCGGTCGACCGCATGGAGACGTGGTCGCAGCTCGTCGCGCGGGAGCTCCTGGGCATCTGAGGCCGCGCTCCGGTGCTGACCGGGAGCACGCGTATACTCCGGCCATGCTGCGATTGCGGCGAGCGCTGGTATCCGTCGCCGCGCTCGTGGGGACCATCGCCCTGGTCGCCCCGACCGCGGCGGCCGGCGATCATGTTGCGCTGCTGCGCATGACCGGAACGATCGACCAGGTCAACGCCACCTATATCACCGAGGGCCTGAAGGCAGCCGCCGGGGACGGAGCGGCAGCCGCGATCATCGAGGTCAACTCGCCGGGCGGCGAGCTGACGAGCATGGACACCATGATCCAGGCGATCGCCGCCAGCCCGATCCCGGTGATCACGTGGGTGTATCCCGAAGCCGGAGGTGCCGGCTCGGCGGCGACCTTCGTGACCCTCGCCGGAGACGTGGCCGCCATGGCGCCGTCATCGACGATCGGGGCTGCCGCCGTCGTGGGCTCGAACGGCGAGGACCTTCCGACCACGGAAGCGCAGAAGGTGACGAACTTCTACGCAGCCAAGATCCGCGAGCTGGCCGCGGCACACGACCGGAACGCCGACTGGGCGGAAAGCGCCGTCCGCTCAGCCGCGAGCGTCGGTGCGGCGGATGCGGTTGCCATGCGGCCGCCAGTCGTCGACATCCTGGCGGGAACGAGTAGCGAGCTGCTGGCTGCCGTCGACCTGGGCAAGCGTGCTGACGGATATGTCTACCAGCACGATGGCAATCCCATTCCGAAGCTCTCCGGCCTGCCGGTCACCGACGTGAACATGAACATCGGCCAGCAGCTGCTCCATCTCCTGTCGGACCCGAACCTGGCACTGATCCTGTTCACCATCGGGTTCTACGGGATCCTGGCCGAGCTCTTCCATCCCAACTACGTCTCCGGGTCGCTGGGGGCCATCGCCATCGTGCTGGCCTTCATCGGTTCCAACAGCCTGCCGCTCAACCTGGGCGGCCTGATCCTGATCATCATCGCCATCGGCCTCTTCGTTCTCGACCTCCACCTGCCGAGCCACGGGCTGTTGACCCTTGGTGGTGTCGTCTGCTTCGTGCTGGGCGCCTCGGCTCTATGGACCGGCGTAACTCCCGGTCAAGAGGCCATCAACGTGCAGGTGAGCCCGATCCTCATCGGCGCCATCGTGGTCCTCACGCTCATCTACTTCTACGGGGTGGTGCGTGCCCTGATGCGTATGCGTCGTCAGGTGGCGCTTCCCATTCCCATCAAGGCGCTCGTCGGCGCCAGCGGTGTTGCGCAGACTCTCATCGCCCCGACGGGCATCGCCTATGCTGCCGGCGAGACTTGGTCAGCCCGCAGCGAGGGGGAGGAGATCGCGGCCGGCACGCCGGTGCGCGTGAAAGAGGTCAAGGGACTGGAGCTGCTCGTCGAGCCGACGGGTGCCGCCGGGCCGCCAACCACTGAGGGAGACGCGAATCGTGGATAACCCCGTCGGACTGGCGATCCTGGCGATCGTCCTTCTCGTGATCCTCTTCCTGATCGCCAACACCATTCATATCGTTCGGCAATATGAGCGCCTGGTGGTCTTCACCTTCGGGCGGGTGACGAACGGGGCCGCCGGTCCGGGCATCATCCTGCTCGTACCGGTCGTTCAGCAGACGGTCAAGGTCGACCTGCGCGAGTTCTACATCGAGGTGCCGCAGCAGACCTGCATCACCAAGGACAACGCGCCGATCAGCATCGACTTCCTCGTGTATTCGAAAGTCTTCGATCCCGAGGAGTCGGTCACCGCGATCACGAACTTCCAGGGGGCCAGCCAAGCCCTCGCGGCGACCACGCTGCGTGCTGTGATCGGCGATATCCCACTCGACGACGTGCTCGCCAAGCGCGAGGAGATCAACAACACGTTGCGCGCCAAGCTCGACGAGGTGACCCATCGCTGGGGCGTCAAGATCACCAACGTCGAGATTCGCGAGATTGTCCCGCCGCGCGACATCCAGGAGGCGATGAACCGCCAGATGAGCGCCGAGCGGAACCGCCGCGCGGTGATCACCGAGTCGGAGGGAACGCGGCAGGCCACGATCAACGTTGCGGAGGGCGACAAGCAATCCGCCATCCTTCGCGCCGAGGGCAACCGGCAGGCGCAGATCCTTCAGGCCGAGGGGTACGCGAATGCGCTCAAGACCATCTTTGGTGCCGCGAGCGGGATCGACGAGAAGACCATGACGCTCCAGTACCTGGACGCCATCAAGGTGCTAGGCGCCGGCGACTCGACGAAGTGGGTCATTCCCATGGAGCTCGCCGAGCTCACGCGACCGATCGCCAGCGCAATGAAGTCTGCACGCGAGTCGGGTGCCGGCTAGGCCGATGGCGGCTGGCCGGCCGCGTCTGGGCTGGATCGGCTGGCTCGGACGGGCCGTCGGCGTGGCGCTTGCCGCTTACGTCGGCTTCCTCACGGTCGAGGGTTCTCGTCGGCTGGTCCACCCACCGCGCCGCCCATTCCTGCCCTTCGTCGAGGGCGATCCGGTGACGCCCGCGGAGCTGGGCCTCGCATACGAGGACGTGCGCTTCACGACCGACGATGGCGTGACCCTCTCCGGCTGGCTGGTCCCGGCACACAGGGAAACGCGCTCGGCGGTGATCCTGATGCATGGCTTCAGCTGGAACCGGCTCGGTGAGTTGGCCGCCTTCGTGCCGTGGCTGTCCCAGCGCTACCACGTCCTGCAGTTCGACTTTCGTGGCCACGGGGCGAGCGGCGACGCCGACATTACCCTGGGCACCGCCGAGCGACGCGACGTCGCCGCCGCGGTCCGCCTGCTCGAGGGGCGTGGCCTGGGCCCGATCGCGTTGATGGGGCTGAGCATGGGCGCGGCAGTGGCGATCATGGCCGCCCCTGATCTTCCAGTTGCCGCCGTGGTGGCTGACGCGCCGTACGCCGACCTGTTTAACCCGATCGCGAACCGGATGCGGGAGCTGCACTATCCGATGCCTGCGCTCGGCTCCCGGCTCATCGTGGCTGGGGCTGGCCTGCGGGCGCGGACTCGCATGCTGGCGCCAATCGATCGCGTCGCTGACATCGCACCCCGTGGGCTGCTGATCATTGGTCCGCGCGAGGATCAGCTCATCGACCACGACCAGGTGCTCCGTCTCTACGACGCGGCCGGCGATCCGAAGGAGCTGTACGTCGTCGAGGGCGCGGGCCACCCCGATGCCCACGCGCTGGGCGGCGCCGACTACGAGCGACGCGTGCTTGACTTCCTGGCGCGGCACCTGGACGGGGTCGAGTCTGGCGCGACGGCAGCTTCGGTCCAGGGCGGCCAGGCGGGGGCTCTATAATCGCGCGGACTTCCGTACGGGCCAGGGGTTCTTGATGGCTGCCACCAAGGTCCTCGTCATCGATGACGACCTGAACATCCAGCGTGTCCTCGTCTTCACCCTGAAACAAGAGGGATTCGAGGTGGTCGTCGCCTCCGATGGCGAGGCCGGGGTGGAGATGGCGCGCACCGCAGCGCCGGACCTGATCCTGATGGACGTCGTGATGCCCAAGCTCGACGGCTATGTGGCCACGCATAAGATCCGCGCCGCCGAGGCCGCAGGCAAGCGCGTGCCGATCATCATGCTCACCTCCGAGGGAGACGTTGAGCAGCGGGTCAGGGGCCTCCGCGCCGGCGCGGATGACGACATCGTCAAGCCCTTCCATCCTCTCGAGCTGATCGCGCGGATCCGCGCGTTGCTGGCCCGCTCAGGGGGCGGTCCCGGAGCGGCGGCGGGGGGTGCGCAGCGCACGCTCGGGCGCCTCTGCCTGTTCTACCCAGCCAAGGGCGGAGTGGGGACCACGACCATCGCCATCAACGCCGGAATCGCGCTTGCCCGCGAGATGAATCGCCGCACGCTGCTCGTCGATGCCAACCTGCAGTTCGGCGACCTCCGCGTCTTCCTGGACCTCGGCCTCGATACGGCCTCGATCGTCAACGCGTTGACCGAGCCGGACCTCGATACGGAGCTCTTGCGTAACCTGATCGTCCGCCATCACTCCGGTCTCGACCTGCTGCTCGCGCCGACCTCACCGGAAGCGGCCGACATCGTTGTCGAGCGCCAGCGCAGTGACCCGGGCGGACTGACGAACCTGCTTGCCCTGGCACGACGCCTCTACGATTACACCTTCGTGGACATGGCCAAGACGATCGACGATTTCAATCTCCAGCTCTTTGACGAGGCCGACCTCATCTTCGTCGTGATGACCGCAGACCTATCGTGCCTGAAGAACGTCCAACTCGTCTTGAAGACGATGGACCATCTGGGCTACGAGCGCGCGAAGGTGAGCCTGGTTTTGAATCGCGCGAACGCCTACACGGGCATCAATGTGAAGAACGCCGAGTCGGTGCTGGGGCGGTCGATCAACTACCACGTGATCAACGAGTACCGAGGAGCGATCAGCGCCCTGAATTCCGGCGAGCCCTTCATGTCTTCGCGCCCCGATGGCCCCCTCGGGCGCAGCGTCTCCGAGTTCGCGCGCGAGATGGACAAGCTGACGGCTGCGGAGCTGGCCCCCGCGTTGCGCTAGCCGATCGCGACCGCGCGCTATGCGGCTCTTAGCAGCGTCAGCACGCCTCTCGAAGGCACCGGCACCCCGTTGCAGTAAGCCACGGCGAACTTACCGGTAAGCCCTGCCAGGTAGCGTCGGTGTGCCGGTCGCCGCTGGAATAGGGAGGCGAGCAGGCGGGCGGCCGGCACCCTCCACTTCTCCCAGACTGCCTCCGAACCAGGTGGATCGTGCTGGCCGAAATGCTCAGTGCCGCCGTGCTCGGCGTTGACGGTGTCCCGGTCCGGGTTGAGGCGGACGTTGCGTTCGGGCTGCCATCGCTGACCATCGTCGGCCTCGCTGGAAGCGCCATCCAGGAGGCTCGCGAGCGGGTCCGATCGGCCCTCCGCAACAGCGGCTTTGAGGTCCCGGCCCGACGGATCACCGTGAACCTCGCCCCGGCGGATTTGCCCAAGGAAGGCACCGGATACGACCTCGCCATCGCTGCGGCGATTCTCGGAGCCTCCGGCCAGCTCGGACTGAAGCCCCGCCGTCGCTGCGCCCTCGTCGGCGAGCTGGCGCTGGACGGGACGCTGCGGGCGGTGCCCGGCGCCATGGCCTTGGTCGCGGCGGCCACCGAGGCTGGCGTCGAAGAGGTCGTGGTGCCGGCTGGAAACGCCGCCGAGGCAGCGAACGTGCGTGGTGTCAGGATCCGTGCCGCCACCTGCCTGGGAGATGTGGTGGCCCACCTGGCCGGAATTCGCGAGCTCCCCGGCGCCGCCGCGACGCCACTCCCAGCATGGAATCCTCCACCTGACCTGCCCGATCTGGCGGACGTCGTGGGACAGGCGCTGGCCCGCCGGGCGCTCGAGATCGCCATCGCTGGCGGGCACAGCCTCGCCCTCAGCGGTCCGCCCGGCGTGGGCAAGACCATGATCCTGCGCTGCGCCGAGGGCCTGCTGCCACCGCTCGACGACGCCGAGGCGATCGAGGTCAGCCGCATTCACTCGGTTGCCGGGCTCCTCGACCGGCGACAGCCGATCTTCCGGCGGCGCCCGTTTCGGGCACCCCACCACACCCTGTCGACCCAGGCACTCGTGGGCGGCGGAAGCCGGGTTCGGCCAGGGGAAGCCAGCCTCGCGCACCGGGGCGCGCTGCTCCTCGACGAGCTGCTGCAGTTTCACGCCGATGCCCTCGATGCCCTCCGACAGCCGCTCGAATCGGGGACGGTCACCATCGCCCGAGTCGAGGGCGCCGTCACCCTTCCCGCGCGATTCACGCTGCTTGCCGCCTTCAATCCCTGCCCCTGTGGCTGGCTGGGATCCCGCGTTCGTCGCTGCGTGTGCGACGACTCTGCGGCGCGTCGCTACGCCGCCCGGCTCAGCGGTCCACTTCGCGACCGGCTCGATCTGTGGGTGTCGATGGGTGAGGCGAGCACGGAGTCATCGGCCCCCGACGGGGTCGAGCCGAGCTCGGTGGTGGCGCGGCGGGTCGGGTCGGCATGCCAACGCCAGCGCGGGCGGCAGGGAAAAATGAACGGCGAGCTGGGGCCAGCTGAGCTCGCGACGGAGGCAGCTGGGTTCGATCCATCGGTCCTCGCCGTGCTCAGGCATAGGGCCCTCCGGTTTCACCTATCGCCCCGCCGGCTGCATCGCACGGCCCGCGTAGCCCGCACCATCGCTGATCTTGCCGGGTCCGATCGAGTGGGCGTGGGCCACCTGGACGAGGCCCTCCTCTACCGGCCGGAGCAGAGCTGGTGATTGGCGTGAGCAGATCCGGCGGACGCGGCCCACGGGGCGCCACGGCGTCATCCCTCGCCGCGACGGCTGCCGATGGCGATACCTGCGGGCGCGGCTCTTGGACGGACCTCGACCTGTCGTCTCTCGACCCAGACCTCGAGGGGCCCGCCTGGCTGGTGCTCGCCGCCATCCCGGGGGTTGGGCCGGTGAGCTTCGCCCGATGTGTCGCTCGGTTCGGATCGGCGAGCGCTGCGCTCGCCGCAGGGTCTCGGCTCGTCGGCCACATCCCCCGGGCCGATGCCGGGACGGCCGCCGCGTTGCGCCGCGTGGAACGCGAGGGAATGCCAGCCCTCGCGCGCCAGCTCGAGGACGGGGCTCGAAGGGCGGGCGGTATCGCAGTCACCGCACTCGATGCTCGCTACCCGCCGTCGCTTGCGCGGCTCGATCCTCGGCCGCCGGTCCTCTACGTGGTTGGCGCGCTGGATGCGCTACTCACGACCTGCGTTGCGGTGGTCGGCACGCGGCATCCAACGGGATATGGGCGAGCTTCGGCAGTGGAGATCGCCGATGAGCTGGCGCGAGCCGGCGTCACGGTTGTCTCCGGTCTTGCCCTTGGCATCGACGGCGCCGCCCACGAGTCCGCGATCGAAGCAGGGGGTCGGAGCGTAGCCGTCTTGCCATCCCCCGTCGACCGTGTCTACCCGCCGTCCCATCGGTCACTCGCGGCGCGCCTCACCGCCGGGGGAGGAGCGCTCGTCTCGGAGTCCCCTCCAGGCCGGATCACCGGAAAGCCGGATTTCGCGCGGCGCAACCGGATCATCAGCGGGCTGGCGGAGGCGGTGGTCGTGGTCGAAGCACCGGATCGATCCGGTGCGCTCCTTACTGCCGCGGCGGCGTTGGATCAGGGACGCGAGCTGTACGCGGTGCCGGGCCCGATCGACTCGGTCGCGTCACGCGGCTGCAACCGCCTCATCGCGGACCATCAGGCCGAGCTCGTGACATCTCCGGTCGGCCTCCTGCAGCGCATCGGGCTGATCCGCGGCGTCCTGCCGGTGGCCGTGGCAAACCTGTCGGACACGGAGGGTCTGGTTCTTGGCGCCCTGCTGAAACGAAGCGGCTCGATCGAGGAGCTGATCACGCGAACGAACCTTCCCACCGGACCTCTGGCAAGCGCATTGACGCTCCTCGAGGTCCGCGGCCTGGTGACCTCCTTCGGTGGCGCCACCTTTCACCCGACGCTGGCGGCGCGTCGCATCGGCCTACCCATCAGGGGTCAGGCGTGAGCTGCGGGCAGAGCGATGCACCGGAATCGGCGAGCCATACCCATGCGGGTCGACGACCAGCGCGGCTATACTTGTCGCGCCCACGCCGGACCTGGGACCGCCCCGGGTCACCAAGGTCCGAGCCGCCGGAGACCGTGTCTATTGCATCGACAACGCACCCTCATCGGCGCGCTGCCCCCGATCATTCGACTCGTCACCCCCTCCCTCAGACGCCCCATCGGCGCCCGCATCATGGTCGCCGCAGTGGTGGTCGTCATCGCACTCATGGCCGCCCAGCAGGGCATCAGCCAGGCCGCGCCACCCCTCAGGCCGGCACCTCCCGCCTCCATCCTCCCGACCAACGTCGGCGTCGGCATCCCCTCAACCCACGCCGTCACCCTCGGTTTCGCCGAACCACTGGACCGCGCCTCGGTTGCCGGCGGGCTGCTCCTCGCGCCCCAGGCCCTCGTGACCATGCAGTGGAGCGCCGATGGGCGTTCGCTGTCGATTGCACCCGTCAGCCGCTGGCAGACCGACCAGCGCTACCTCCTCGTACTTCCCGAAAGCACGCGCGTCGCGGGTGGTGGGATTCTGGCGGCGCCACTCCGCTTCAGCTTCACGACGCAGACGGCTCCGACGATCACCGATTTCGAGGTCTCCGAGCTCGCCACCAACCCCGCGGACGATCGCCCCTCGGTGCTGGAGCGGGCACCAAATGCTGCAGCCGGCAGTCCAGCCGACACCGCGACAGAGACCACTGCCCGAACGTCCATTCGAATCGGCTTCAGCGCTGCGATGGATCGTGCCGATGTCGAGCGCAGCTTCGCTGTCTCTCCGGAGCTGGCCGGGAGCGTCACATGGGATGGGGGATTCCTCGTCTTCACGCCCACCAATCGGCTCAGTCCAGGCGCGCGGTATGCCGTGAGCCTCGTCGGTGCGCACGACATGGACGGCAACCAATTGGGTGGGGACGCGAACTTCTCGTTCACGACCGCCGCCGCCGCCCAAGTCGTTCGCGTCCAGCCCGCGTCAGGTGCGAAGGGCATCACCACCCGACTCGTCCAGGTCTGGTTCTCCAGGGCGATGGACACGGCTGCCACGGCTCAGGCCTTCCAGCTCGTCGACACGACGACTGGTCGGGCGGTGCGTGGCTCGCTGACATGGAACGAGCGTTCGACCCAGCTGAGCTTTGCGCCGGGTGCGGCCCTGGCTGCTGGACATCGGTTCACGATCAGGCTGCGCACAGGCTCGGCCGATGCCGATGGCAACACGGTCGTGAGCGCCTTTGGCTTTACGACCAGGGCCGCCACAGCCCAAGTCATCTCCTACGGGACCGTGCCGGTCGGCAGCTCGAGCGCCCAGGCCTATGCGCTGGCGAAGATCAACGCTTCGCGTGCGGCTTATGGCTTCGCGCCGCTCCGGCTCGATCCGGCGATATCGGCGGTGGCCGCTGCGCACGCGTGGGAGATGGTTCGCTATGGCTACTTCAGTCACACCGGTCGGGACGGCTCCGACGTCCAGGCACGCCTGCGCGCCGCGGGGATCAGCTTCAGCCGGGCGAGCGAAAACATATGCGAGACGTCACGAACGTCGATCACGGCCGCGATCGACTGGTGCCACTCGATCATGATGGCCGAGCCCTATCCAGGCTACTGGAATCACATCGCCAACATCCTCAGCACCCACTTCACGCGCGTCGGGTTCGGGTACGCCAGCGGTGGGGGGCGCACGGTCCTGACCTGGGACTTCGCCGGCTAGCTGAGCACGCGGCCACGCCGTCGCTGGCAACCGGGGTGCGTGAGACCCGGTGCTACACTCCCTGACCGATGTCGCGCACCAAGAGCGCCGGCGGCGACCTCGTGATCGTCGAGTCGCCCGCCAAGGCGAAGACCATCGAACGCTACCTGGGACCCGGATTCCACGTGGTCGCCAGCTACGGCCATGTCCGTGACCTGCCGGCCAAGGCCCTCGGCGTCGATGTCGACCATGACTTCGCGCCGCGCTACGAGCCACTCAAGGATCGTCGCCGCGAGCTCGACAAGCTGGTGAGCGAGGCAAAACGTGCCGACCAGGTCTGGTTGGCCACGGACCTGGACCGCGAGGGCGAATCGATCGCGTGGCATATCGCCCAGTACGCCGGGCTCGCAGACGACCGCCTTCGGCGTGTCACATTCAGTGAGATCACCCGGCAGGCAATCGAACGCGCGTTCGAGAACCCACGGAGCATCAACCTCGATTTGGTGAATGCTCAGCAGGCCCGGCGGGTGATCGATCGTCTCGTCGGCTACAAGCTCAGCCCGCTCGTCTCCAACAAGATCCGCCGCGGACTGTCCGCGGGTCGCGTGCAGAGCGTTGCGGTGCGCCTGGTCGTGGATCGCGAGCGCGACATCGCTCGCTTCGTCACAGAGGAGTACTGGACGCTGACCGCCCACCTTCGCCGTGGCGAGTCGGGAGCGAGCTTCTCGGCCGAGTTGAGCAAGATCGACGGCCAGAAGGCCCGAATCGGCTCAGAGGAGGAGGCTCGGGCCCACGAAGCAGCGCTGCGCGGGGAGACGTTCACGGTTGCCGGCGTCAGCCGAACCGCGCGGCGCAAGGCGGCCTCGCCGCCCTTCACCACCAGCACGCTTCAGCAGGAGGCCTCGCGAAAGCTGGGCTTTGGTGCCAGCCGGACCATGCGTGCCGCCCAATCACTCTACGAGGGGATCGCCCTCCCTGAGGGCCAGGTCGGCCTCATCACCTACATGCGCACCGATTCGGTTGCGATCTCAAGTGGCGCCGTCGGCGACGCGCGCTCGGTGATCGAGGGGCGATTCGGAGCCGAGTTCCTGCCGAAGCGGCCGAATGCGTATCGGACGAAGACGCGCGGCGCCCAGGAGGCGCACGAAGCGATTCGCCCCTCGAGCTTCGCGCGATCGCCGGAATCGGTCAGAGCTCATGTCAAGCCTGACGAATACCGCCTCTACGACCTTATCTGGAAGCGGGCCCTCGCCAGCCAGATGGCGCCGGCGCGCTTCGATCAGGTCGGCGTCGACGTGCACGCCGGGCGCTACACGCTGCACGCCGGTGCCGCGAAGAGGGTCTTCGACGGATACCAGGCGGTCTACATCGAGGGTCGCGACGATGAGGAGGACGAGCGCCTGGCGGTCCTCCCCGAGCTGACGGCAGGGGAGCTGCTGCAGCTCGCCGACCTCGCCGCCGAGCAACACTTCACACAGCCGCCGGCACGCTACACCGAGGCAACGCTCATCAAGGCGCTCGAGGAGCGTGGAATCGGCCGGCCTTCGACGTATGCCCCCACCATTGAGACGATCCGCACGCGCGGCTACGTCGTCGTCGAGGAACGCCGGCTGCATCCCACCGAGGCCGCCGAGCGGGTGACCGACCTGCTCGTCGAGCATTTCCCCGAGATCGTTGACCTTGACTTCACCGCCCGCATGGAAGACCGCCTGGACGACGTCGCGGGTGGCCGCCATGAATGGGTACCGATGGTTCGCGACTTCTGGGTGCCATTCAACGAGCAGCTCGTGGCCGGCCGCACGAACATCGCCAAGCAGGTCGAGATGACCGACATCATCTGCCCCGTCTCTGGCGATCCGATGGTGAAACGCTTCGGGCGAAATGGCTGGTTCCTGGGCTGCAGCGGCTACCCGGCCTGCAAGCACACCATGCCGCTCCCCGGTGAGGAGCCGGAGGCGGCGCCCGCAGATCTGCCGGGAGTTGGCGAAATCTGCCCGCTATGCGGCGAGGGACACCTCGTCGCGCGCCGCGGCCGATTTGGCCCGTTCGTCGGTTGCGACCGCTATCCGGAGTGTCGCTACATCAAGAAGGAAGCGACGGCCGCCGCGGAGACGTTCGGTACCTGCCCGAAATGCGGCATCGGAACGGTCGTTACAAAGCGGGCACGCCGCGGAAAGCGCCCATTCTGGGGTTGCGACCGATATCCCGAATGTGACTACGCAACCTGGGCCCGGCCGCAAGGCGCGGGGACAGCTGGCGCCGCAGCAGCCGATAACGGCGCTCCAACCGACGGCGCAGCGCCTGACGGGATAGCGCTCGATGGGGCGACGTCGCGTGCTGCAGGAGCCGATGGAAACGGCAGCGCATCGCGCAATGGTGCTCGGAAGCCGCGTCGTCGCCGGGTGCCGACGGCCGGCAGGTCGCGTGCCTGACGGGGTGCTTGCCGGCGAGGACGCGCTGGAGCGCTTCCTGTACCACCTCTCCCTGCGTAACGCGTCTCCACGAACCGCCGTCGAATATCGCCGCCACGCTGGCGAGTTCCTGACCTTCCTCGCCGACCGAGATGCCGACTGGCGGGCACCAAGGCGCGACGAGATTCGCGCCTACCTGGCGCTCCTCGCCGACCGCGGCCTCTCACCGTCCTCGGTGGGCGGTCGCCTCTCCGCTATTCGATCGCTGTATCGCCACGCCACCCGCCAGGGCTGGTTGACCGCCGATCCACTGGCCGGCGTTCGAACCCCACGCCGGCCGCGGCGGCTGCCGCGCGTGCTCGGGGTCGAGGACGCGGCTCGCCTCGTGGAAGCGCCCCTCCACGCACCCCCGTACGGGCGGACGCGAGGCGGAGTCCCCCGGCAGATCGGTGAATCGCTCCTACGCCGAGACGCAGCACTCCTCGAGCTGCTCTACGCGACCGGCATGCGGATCTCCGAGCTCGCGGGGTTGACCCTCCACCGGCTCGACGTCGATCGCAAGCGCCTCAGAGTGATCGGCAAGGGGAACAAAGAGCGCGAGCTGATCTTCGGACGTCCAGCAGCTGTGGCCGTGGGCCGCTATCTCGCCTCGGCCAGGCCCCTGCTGGCAGAGCGGCAGGTGCGTCCGTCGGCGACGCCAGCGCGGCCGGTGGCCGTCACTGCGCCGAGCGCCGTCTTTCTCAATGCGAATGGCAGCCCGTTGAGCGCTCGGGGCGCGCGCGGGGTCGTGGCGCGGTGGGTCATCGCCATCGGCGGCCCGTCGCGCACCTCGCCGCATACCCTTCGCCATTCGTTTGCCACGCACCTGCTGGAGGGCGGCGCCGACCTGCGCTCCGTTCAGGAGCTGCTCGGTCACGCCAGTCCGGCCACGACCCAGATCTACACCCACCTCTCCGATTCGGCGCTGCGCACCGCCTACCGTGCGGCGCATCCCCGTTCTGCCCGAACCGGCGCGCGCCGCGCCGCGGCGCGGTGAGCGGCGACGCACGTCAGGAGCGGCTCCCGTTCCCGAACGAGCCGCAAGCCGCCGCAGATGAGCTCCTCGCCGAGGAGCTGACCGAGAGCATCACCGAACCGCCAACCTCTACCGGCCAGGGGCCATCGACCGCACGCATCCTGGCTCAGGCGAGCCTGGTCCTGACCGTCGCTGCGCTCGCCAGCCGCGTCCTCGGCTGGGTGCGCCTGCTCGTCATTGGCTCGCAGTTCGGAGCGAGCCGCGAGCTGGACGCCTACTTCGCCGCGTTCCGCATCCCTGACGCGATCTTCCAGCTCGTCGTCGCCGGAGCCCTCTCCGCAGCGCTGATTCCCGTTTTCCAAGGCTATCGTGCCCGGGAGAACGAGCAGGAGGCCTGGCGGCTCGCGAGCAGCGTCATCAACCTGGTCCTGATCGGGCTGGCGGGGTTCAGCCTGCTGATGGCGATCTTCGCGCCCTGGATCGTGCCGCTGGTGACGCCCGGGTTCGATGCGCCGACCACGGAGCTCACGATTCGCATGACGCGCGTGATGCTGCTCAGCCCGGTCTTCATCGGGATGGGGGCGGTCGTCTCGGGGATCCTGAACAGCTACGAGCGCTTTGCCGTTCCCGCCATCGCGCCTCTCCTCTACAACCTGGCGATCATCGGTGCCGCGATCTTCCTGGCGCCGGTGATGGGCGTGGAAGGTCTGGCCGTGGGGGTGGCGATCGGGAGTCTGGCGCACCTGCTCGTCCAGCTGCCGAATCTCGCAGCCGTCGGCCAGCGGTATGACCTGACCATCTCGCTGCGTCATCCCGGCGTTCGTCGGGTGGCCTGGTTGATGGGCCCTCGGACCCTGGGGCTGGCGGCAGTCCAGATCAACTTCATCGCCAGCACACTGCTTGCCAGTGGCCTGCCTGAGGGAAGCGTGACGGCCTACAACTACGCCTTCCAGCTCATGCAGGTGCCGGTCGGGGTGGTGGGTGTCAGCATTGCGGTGGTGCTCTTTCCCCGCCTCTCGCGCGACGCGGCCCTAGGTCGTGTTCGCGACGTCCGCGCGCAGCTGGCAACGGCGCTCCGCATCCTGCTCTTCATCGCCGCACCCCTCACCGCGGTCATGACCGTCCTGCGCGAGCCGCTGACCGCGGTCTTCTTCCAGTACGGGCTCTTCAGCGCACAGTCCACGCAGCGAACCGCCGAAGCGCTCCTCTTCTTCACGATTGGCCTCGGCGCCCAGACGCTCGTTCCACTCCTGGCGCGCACGTTCTATGCGCTGCAGGACACCCGAACCCCGGTCATCTGGGCGATCGCGGCGGTGGCCCTCAACGTCCCGCTAATGGCCTGGTTGGCGGGACCCATGGGTGTCGGCGGCCTGGCTCTGGCGCTGACCATCACGGCCACGCTCGAGGTGATCGGCCTCCTGTGGGCGCTCCGCGAACGCCTCAACGGGGTGCAGGGTGGCGAGCTGCTGGGCTCGCTCGCCCGGTCGACGGTCGCGGCGGCGGCGGCCGCACTCGTCATGCTCGGCGGCCTGCAGCTAGCGCAGGCGTGGTTCGAGAGCCTGCTGGCTCACGGGCTGGGCCGTCTCATCGTGCTGCTTGCTCTCTCCGCAATGGGCCTCGCGATCTTCGTGGTGGTGGCGGCCGCCCTCCGCTCGCCCGAGCTCGGGGAGCTGCGACGCCTCTTGCAGGGTCGCTTCCGCCGTTCTCCGTCGGAGGGAGCCTGATGAGCACCGGATCGACCCGGGCCATCGGGCCGCCGGGCGGCGCCATGGGTCTTGGCACGCTCGCTGACCGCATCGCCCCTGAACGCGTCGTGGGCCTGCCAGTCGGCGAGGTCAACGTGCTCGCGTATGACTCGCGTCGAGCGACGCCCGGCACGCTCTTCTTTGCGGTCCCGGGCCAGCATGCGGACGGGCACGATTTCGCCACCGACGCGGTCGCGGCGGGCGCCATCGCGGCGGTCGTCGAGCGCGAGCTGCCGGACCTCGGCGTTCCGCAGCTTGTCGTCGCCAACAGCCGGTACGCCCTGGCCGATGCCGCCGACACCTGGTTCGGTCAGCCGAGCCGGCGCCTGGCCACCATCGGCGTCACCGGCACGAACGGCAAGACGACCGTGACGGCACTCTGCGCGCAGCTGCTCGAGGCCGCCGGCATGCGCCCCGGCCTCATGAGCACTGTCAATATTCGTATCGGCGAGGAGCAGGTCGACAATCTCGAGCGCGCCACGACCCCCGAGGCGCTCGAGCTCCAGGAGCTCCTGGCACGCATGCTGGCCGCCGGCAATGACGCCGCGGTCATCGAGACGAGCAGCCACGGGCTGGCGCTCGGGCGGGTCCGCAACTGCCGGTATCGAGCCGGAATCGTGACGAACATGACGCACGAGCACCTTGAATTCCACGGCAGCTTCGAGGCCTACCGCGCGGCGAAGGCGCTCTTGGTGGAAGAGGCACCGATTGCCGTGCTCAACGGTGACGACCCGAGCTACACATTCTTCATGGAGCACGCCCACGACCGGGTGACCACATACGGTTTCGATCCAGCAGCCGATGTGCGAGCCGCCGACGCGCACGCGACCGCCGCTGGGTCGACGGTCGAGGTCGCCACCGCCACGTGGCGTGGCAGGCTCGAGATCCCGCTGCCCGGCGCGTTCAACATCGAGAACGGACTGGCGGCGTTCGCCTTTGCGCTGGCCTGGGGCGTCGATCCTGAGATCGCACGTGCCGCGCTCGCCGCGGCTCGAGGGGTTGCCGGCCGGATGGAACGGATCGATCTCGGTCAGCCGTTCAGTGTGATCATCGACTACGCCCACACCCCGGACGCGATGCACAAGGTCCTCGGCATCCTGCGGCCGGTCACCACCGGTCGCCTGATCGTCGTCTTCGGCTCGGCCGGTGAGCGCGACCTCCTCAAGCGGCCCGCCATGGGTCGTATCGCGGGAGAGCTGGCGGACGCGGTGATCGTCACAGATGAGGACCCGCGAGCCGAGGATCCCGACACCATCAACCAAGAGATCGCCGAAGGGGCTCGTCAGGCCGGGGCGTTGGATGGAGAGCGGCTCTGGGTGATCAATGACCGCCGCCAGGCAATTTCCCACGCGATCCGCCTGGCGCAGCCCGGCGACACCATCCTGCTGGCCGGCAAGGGTCACGAGCACAACATGTTCGTCGCCAGCGGATCGGTCTGGTGGGACGAGGCGGACGTTGCCCGTCAGGAGCTGCGTGCCGCTGACGGGGACCGGGACTCCGCCGGCCATGCCATGCCCCGGGTCTCCGAAGGCCGCCCTCATGGCTGATCCGCCGCTCGCCCGCCCGGCCACGGACGCGGACCGTGAGGCCTGGCAGACGCTGGTAGTGGGACTGCCGTCCGGGGACGTCCTCCACGATTGGGCGTGGGGTGAGGTCGCGGCCCTCGATGGACAGCCGCAACGTCGGTACGTGGTGGAGGAGGCGGGGAGTGTCGTGGCCGTGGCGGCCGTACAGGTGCGACCCACGTTTCTGGGCCGCTCCTTCTGGTACGTGCCGCACGGGCCTGTACTCGACTATGACGACCCGCGGGCAGAGACCTGGGTCCGGCTGCTCGTCGACAGGCTGGCGGCCGACGCGCGCCGCCATCGGGGCTTCGTCCTGCGGCTGGAGCCTCGGGTGGAGGCTGGCTCCCGTGGCGATGCCGTCTTCGACGCCATGAGGCTGCCGCGCGTCGACGAGACGCTCCAGACGCCTCAGACGCGCATGGTCGATCTCAAGAATGACGAGGAGCTGCTCGCCGCGTTCGACAAGGACACGCGCTACGCCATCCGGCGTGCCGAGCGCGAAGGGGTCGAGACGCGCGTCATCAGCGACCCCGATGACGACGATGCGGTCGTTCGCCTCCACGCCATCGTCACGGATACCCTGCGCCGGGCCCGCTATCGGCTCCCCAGTCTCGACCGCTACCGCCTCATCTGGCGCGGCTTCGCCGGTGCTGACCGCGCCCGAATCATCGAGGCGTGGTACGCGGGGAATCTCGAATCGGCGGCGCTGATGGTCGTTGCCGATCGGCGCTCGTTCTACCTGTATGCGGGGTCGGTGCGCGAGGAGAAGGGAGCGACGAAGCGATTCCCGTCCTACGCGGCGCAGTGGCAGATGATGCGGACCGCGCGAGACATGGGCGCCAGCGTCCACGACCTGTGGGGCGTGGCGCCGGAGGGCGCCGGGCCCGACCATCCATGGTGGGGCTTCAGCCTCTTCAAGAAGGGCTTTGGCGGCCGGTACGTGCAATGGATCGGGTCGCGTGAGCTCGTTCTCGACCCATTCGTCTACCGGGTCCGACGGACTGCCCATGCGCTCCGCAGCCTGGTACCCAATCGGGGATCCTAGCGACTGCCCGACCAGCTTGGGGGCCGGAGCGTGCGTGCTACCATCGCCTGCCCATGGATCTTGCACGCTTGCGTGCCGCCCCCTCCGCGGTGGTGCAGCGCATCACCCGCACCACCGAGCCCCGGGAGCCCACGCGGACCATCGAGGAAGTCGTCGCGGAGGCGCGACGCCATCGGCCGAGCATCAACGTCGGTCTGATCGAGCGCGCCCACGAGGTCGCTGCCGCCGCCCACGAGGGGCAGGTGCGGGCCTCCGGCGAGCCGTACATCACCCACCCGGTGCAGGTCGCGCACTACCTGGCGACCCTCCAGATGGATGCTGAGACACTCTCCGCCGCCCTTCTCCACGACGTCCCCGAGGACACCGACACCACCATCCCGGACATCGAGAAGCGCTTCGGTCGGGAGGTCGCCCGCCTCGTTGACGGGGTCACCAAGCTCTCCAAGTTCGGGAGCGCCCGGACGATGGAGGAGCAGCAGGCGGAGAACATCCGCAAGATGTTCATGGCGATGGCCGAGGACGTGCGCGTCGTGGTCATCAAGCTGGCTGATCGGCTCCACAACATGCGCACCCTCGAATTCCTGCCGCCGGACAAGCAGGTCCGCATCGCGCGGCAGTCGATGGAGATCTACGCCCCGCTCGCGCATCGACTCGGGATGTGGCAGATCAAGTGGGAGCTCGAGGACCTCGCCTTCAAGTACCTCGAGCCGGATACCTACCGCAAGCTCGTCGAGATGCTCGCCGACCGACGAAGGGCGCGCGAGTCCTTCATCAACAAGAGCATGGGCATCCTGCGCAAGGAGCTCGCCAAGGTGGGGATCGAGGCTGAGATCAGCGGCCGGCCCAAGCACCTCTTCAGCATCTACAAGAAGATGGAGCGCAAGGGGGCTGAGTTCAACGAGATCTACGACCTGCACGCCATCCGCCTGCTCGTCAGCGACGTGAAGGACTGCTACGCGGCGCTGGGCGTGGTCCACTCCCTCTGGCGGCCGATTCCCGGGCAGTTCGACGACTACATCGCCATGCCCAAGGCGAACATGTACCAGAGCCTGCACACCGCAGTGATCGGTCCGGACGCCAAGCCCCTGGAAGTCCAGATCCGCACCCACACCATGCACGAGATCGCCGAGGCGGGGATCGCCGCGCACTGGCGCTACAAGGAGGGGACGCGCGGTGACCGACGCTACGACGAGAAGCTGGCCTGGGTCCGGCAGCTGATCGAGTGGCAGCGCGAGGTCGCCGACGCGACTGAGTTCGTGGAGGGACTCAAGCTCGAGGTCTTCCAGGATCAGGTCTTCGTCTTCACTCCCAAGGGCGACGTAAAGGACCTCCCGCGGGGCGCCACCCCGCTCGACTTCGCTTACCGGATCCATACCGATGTCGGCCATCGCACCATCGGCGCCAAGGCGAACAACCGCCTGGTCCCGCTCGACTACAAGCTGCGCAACG
>JALYLE010000119.1 GCA_030774375.1 Chloroflexota bacterium
TGCTGATCCAGGCGCGCGCCAGGGAGGAGCTCGCGGCCGATCGGGACCGCTTTGCGCGCGAGGCGCGCACCGATCCACTCACGGGTCTGGCGAATCGCTCTGCGTGGGAGGAGCTGCTGCGCCTGCACAGCCCGCGGCAGGATCGGTACCACCGGCCCATCTCGATGGTCAGCGCCGATCTCGATGGGCTGAAGGTGATCAATGACCGAGAGGGCCACGCAGCCGGAGACGACCGCATTCGCGCTGCGGCTGAGGTCCTGAAGCTCAACACCCGGGCTGGGGATGTCGTCGCTCGGGTCGGGGGCGATGAGTTCCTCGTCCTGCTGGCGGAGGCGGACCAGTCGAGCGCGCGCAGGTACCTGCGCAGGGTGCGCGCGGCTGTCCGACGTACGAACGTCGCGCAGGGGCGTTCGCCGCTTCACGTTTCGCTCGGAGCGGCTACCGCGCGGGAGCACGAGCCGCTAAGCGAAACCGTCCGACGCGCCGACCGCGCGATGTATACGTCCAAGAAGCGTCGAGCAAGCGAACGAGCGAAATAACGCCTCAGCGAGCCGGCTGCCACGTTGCCGATCCGCGGTCGATCCGGAACACATAGTCCGCGTCCGGCGGGATCTCACCACGCTGGATCCGGTAGTTGAGCGCCACGGTCCGGTCCCAGCGCGCGACGGACGTCCACTCCAGGCCCATGAAGGTGCCAACGCTGATCCGCCCGGACAGGGTGGGGAACCAGTCGAGGACCGGCTGGGTCAGTTTCGCGTCGTCCAGTACCACTGCGAACCGCGTCCCCGGCGGGACTGCGCGCCCAGCTGCGACCATCGCCTGACGGATGCCGGGAGGCAGGGCCTGAAACTGCTGGTAACCGGCCAACAGGCTAGCGAGGAAGATCCACCCTCCGGCGACCGCGAGACCCACCCGCTGCGCCCCAACTGACTTGAGGGCGCTCGCCACTGTCACCAGACCGCTGGCAGCCAGAAGAGCCCATGCGATGGCGGCGTACCGACCCTCGCCACCAGGGACAGCGATCAGCAGTACCAGCCAGGCTGGCAGGAGCCACTCGCGCCGATGCACGGCCAGTGCCAGCCCGAGCAGTGCGAGGGGCAGCACGAAATCGAGGGCACCGATGTAGGAAGGTCCGGCCACCAGCAGGCGACCGAGCGTCTCCTCTGTGTGGTGCGCGCCACCAGCCGACAGGATGGGCGAGGGGCCGTATCTGGTCAGGATCAGCACCAACCATGGAGCGACCGGGACCGCCGCCAGCAGCCCGGAACCAACGACCGCCAGCAATCGGCGGCGCGAGGGGTTGAAGGCGAAGAGGAGTGCGACGGACGCGATGATCGTCGGCCCGACGGCCGGATGAGCAAGGATGGCCAGCCCCGCCGCCGCCCCGGTCCAGGCGGCGTTCCCGATTGTCGGCTGGCGCAGCACGATGACGACGCGCCATAGCGTCGCCAGCAAGAGCGCGAAGGCAAGAGCCCGCGTGACGCCGCCGCCCTCGATTGCCCACGCGACCGGCATGGCTGCGAAGATCACCGCGGCGATGCCCGCCCGGCGTTCATCGGTGAGCTCCCGGGCGAGCAGGTAGGCGAAGACGATCGCAGCGAGGCTCCACACGATAGGCAGCCAGCGCTCCGTGACGATCGGGTCGCTGGGGATCGCCGCCAGGATATAGATGCCCAGCGGTGGATACGCGAATGGGATCCCTGCCCCGTTGTACGAGGTGGCATACGGCAGGAAGAAACCGGCGTGGCGGATGTCGAGCGCCATCGTCGCGAACAGCCCGCCGTCCACCAGGGGGAAGCTGTTGAGTTGGGCAGGAGCGACGCGGAGAACCAGACCCGCCGCGAGGGCCAGCCCCAGCAGGGCTGGACCGACGGGCAGCGTTCCCTTGTCAGCCGGGAACGCAGTGCCGGCAACGCCCATGGCCAGTCTCCGATCAGGACGAATGGCGGACAGGCTATGCGGCGTCTTTGCTCGCGGTCAAACCAGCCTGTGGTGGGAGCTCTGGCCTGAGCCCTCGGTGGTGCTCCGGCCTACGCGGGACGGTGATCAGCCACCGCTCGAGCCGGGCCTTGGGCCTCGTCACGAGCTTGCGGCCGCGCCTGGGCACGATCTGAGACCCGTCCGCCCATCATCAGAACCGTGAGCGCGGCCGTAACGGCGCTGAAAGCGCCGACGGTGAGCACGATGGCCATGCTTGAAACCGCTCGTGCCGGGAAGGCGGTCGATGCGGCATCGCCCAGACCCGCGAGGAGCAAGGCCGCCAGCGCCATGAGGACGACCCATCCGACGAAAAGGAGAACGGTGGCGTTGTGTCGCAGGCCGCGCACCCCGGCGCCAGCCCTGCTGATCCCCATTCTTGTGTTCCGGTAGAAGGTTGCGACGGCGCGAACCGGTGCGGTGATGGTGACGAAGACGCTCCCCAGCCCTGTCATCACGAGTCGATATCCTCGCCTCGCCCATTCGAGCGGGTTGGGGATCTCTATGGTCCTCCGGACAGCCGCCGGCGTCGCGACAACCTCGCCGGGGGTCGCGGTAACCACGGGCTTCTTCGGCTCGGCTACTGCGGCTGACAGCGTTGTCGGAGCGCCGCATTTCGTGCAGAAGCTCTCGTCTCCGGAGAGCGGCTGATGGCAGTGGCT
>JALYLE010000120.1 GCA_030774375.1 Chloroflexota bacterium
GCACATCCGCGACGGCAAGATCACTGCGCGCTGGGCCTTCTCCGACGACACCGCCGCCATCAACGAGTTCTTCGCGTAACGCCCGTTCCAAGCCCCGCGCAGATGGCAGGTGAGGGACCGCGCGACGACTCGGGCGGCGGTTCGGTCGACAGCGGCGCGGGATTCTTCACGCGGCTCGCGCCCATCCTCCGCGTCACCGACCTCGACGCCGAACGCCGGTTCTACGAGGCTCTGGGTCTTCGGATCACCTACGAAGGCCCAGAATATCCCGACTTCATCGCAATGGGAGCCGATGGCGTCGAGTTCGGCCTCGAGCTGGGCGCCAACCTGGATGCATCGGCGCCGCCTCAAGTTCTGACCTGGCAACTGGTAGTGGCCGATGTCGACGAGGCCGTGCACCGATGCCAGGGCGCTGGCCTGCGCTTCGAAGTGACAGAGCACCAGCCCTCCGCCGATTGGCGCTATCGAACCGTGGAGCTGCGTTCGCCGAACGGGTATCGCGTCGTGCTCGAGGGACCCACTGAGTAGTGCCCTGCCGGCGCCAATATTCGGCTGAGTAATGCAACTGACAACGAGCGGGGGCTCGTTGGTCGGTCTATGCCTCTGGGGATATGAACCGATGCCTAGAACCGCAAATTTGGGGCGGTTTGGCTCCCTCGTTGTCCGTTAGATATCCACCCAAAATATTTCGGGCCGCCGCGCGCTTATCGGTGACGCTTATCATCCGCGTATGACGCAGACCGCCGGCACCGCCTCCCAGTCCATCGGTCCGCAGTCGACACTCACCTGCAAGAACTGCGGCGCCAAGAACCGGATCCGCCCGAGCTCGCGCGGCGTGCCGACCTGCGGCAAGTGTGGCGAGCCTCTGCCCTGGCTGGTGGACGCCACCGATGCCACGTTCGACACCGAGGCGAAGGCCGCCGTTTCGGTGGTGGTCGACCTCTGGGCGCCGTGGTGCGGCCCATGCCGATTCGTCAGCCCCATCCTGGAGGAGCTGTCGCGCGAATACGCCGGACGTCTGAAGGTGATCAAGGTCAACGTCGACGAGAACTCGGCGCTTGCGCAGCGCTTCGATGCGCGCTCGATTCCGACCATGGTCGTCCTTCAGAACGGGCGGCCGGTGGATCGGATCGTGGGCGCCATGCCCAAGCCGCAGCTCACCGTTCGTCTGAGCCCGTACCTCATCCGCAAGCCAGCCGCGTAGGGCTGCGCCGTCACAGGACGCTCCTGGCCAACTCCGCCGTCCGCCGGAGCCAATTGCCTGGATCCGCCGCGTGGTACACCCGTTCCGACGGCTCGATCCCATCCAGGAACTTCTGGTAGATCAGCGCTTGACGTGCAGCGGCAACTGGCCGGAGCAGCTGGGAGGCGCGATCGGGGTCAGACCCGTGGATGCCGCTCGTCCAAGCGGCATGCCAGTGCCGGCGCGCCGTCCCGACCGCATCGGTGGGTACGCGATCCAGGAAGGCGGGCTCATCGAGCAGCGGATGACCGACGCCGCAGTCGCCCCAATCAAGCAGCACCAGGGAGGTGTCATCGCCGCGGAAGTTGCCGGGGTGGAAGTCGCCGTGGACGAGCGTATCGGGCAGCCCGCAAGCGGCGACCTGTGCGAATCTGTCTGCAAGGCCGTTCAAGAAGGTGTCCAGGGTGGCCCGGTCATCGGTCGTCAGCTGCGGGCCGACCCGCTCGACAAGCCGCTCGATCGCCGGAGCCAGCGTGGGTGCGCGCCAGTCGGGAAGGCCCAGCGCCAGGAGCTCATCGATCCTTTCCAGCCATTCCCGCTGCAGATTGACCAGCAGCGCGATCATCTCCATCAGCCGCGGCGTAGGTGCGTCCCACAGGTCGTCGCCGGGGATCTCGGCCAGCAGCAGGCGCTGCGCGTCGTGAGCGATGAGGGTGGGTACGGGCCTACCCTGAAGCAGCTCGAGGATGCGTCCCTCGTGCGCGAAGAATGTCGGCACGCATTTCAGCCAGGCGGTCTGGCCCTCCACCGGCAGGCGCCACAGGCTGGACAGGTTCCACGTGCGGACCTGTTGGGCCGGACCGATGCGACGCATCCCGCGCTCGGCGAGCTGCGATTCTGCCCACGCCACGTCGGCTGCCGGCCCCCCTGGTTTGGCCCAGGGCATACGCAGCGGGTGGTCATCCAGGGATCCGTCCCAGGCTTCGGCGGTTACCGGCGGAGCAACCTCGGCCACGTAGGTCACGGTGCCGCCGTGCGGGAGGCTAAGCTCAGCTTCGAGCAGGCGAAGGACGGTTACGTCGATGGCGTGGTGCTCGCGCGCGCCCTTCACCACCGGCTCGGCCTCTTGCCACCACGGTGTTTCGACCGGGAACGGCGGCAACGCGCCGACAACCTCGCCATCGGGCCTGACGAGGACGAGCCTCGCGAAGCGAGGTGGTATCGGCGCAGCAGTCACGCGGCAGATGATCTCAGTTCACCCAGGCGTCGCTCCTCGGCCACCGCCATAGGGCGGCGGCGCAGCGGCGCAGCTCTGCTAACCACATTTGCGCTACGACGATCGGTCGAGGCGCGCCCACCGCTTTCGCAGATGTCGATCGTCGCGCCGCAAACACCATTAGCGATCCGTCGATCAGACAGCCGCCCGAGCCGATCCTGATGGTCGCCGATCGTCATAGCGCAAATCCCATTAGCAACCGGCTCGCAAGCATTGCGTGCGCAACATCGTGCTGTAGAGTCTGGAGGAGTCTTCACGGTCTACCAGGCGAGGAGGCGACAGAGTGCCCGACAAGGGACCCGGCTCGAAGAGCGGCGGCAAGAAACCCAAGGGGGGGCCGCAGCCCGGCGGCAAGAAGAAGAAGTAGACGCCCAGCGCGCGTCTAGCCCGCGAAGGGATCTTGGTGAGGCCGGCGAATCCGCGGCCTCACCGGACCCGATAGGCGCAGAAACGCCGATGGTGGCCAGACCCACGGCTGAGCTCGTCCAACTTCCCGCGCTGACGCTGGCGCGCCTGATCCGCGAGCGGCAGGTCACCGCCGTTAAGGTGATGCAGGCCCACCTGGATCGCATCGCGGAGCGCAACGCGATCATCAACGCGGTCGTCGCCCTGGCCGACGACGCGCTTGAGCAGGCGGCCGCCCGCGACCGTGACCTCGCGGAGGGTCGACCGGTTGGTCCGCTGCATGGCGTCCCGTTCACCGCCAAGGACATCATCGAGACCGCGGACCTGCCCACCACGCTCGGCATGCCGGAGTTCGCCCACAGCCGGCCAACGGTAGACGCCACCATGGTGAGGCGGATGCGCGAGGCGGGCGCGATCCTGCTCGGCAAGACCAATTGCCCGCCCGGGGGTGGCGGCAGTGAGACCGACAACGACCTCTTCGGGCGTACCTCCAACCCGTACGACATCGCGCTGTCACCCGCCGGGAGCAGCGGGGGCGAGGCCGCCGCGATCGCCTCGGGCATGTCGCCGTGCGGCCTGGGCAGCGACTCGGGTGGCAGCCTGCGGGTGCCGGCCCACTTCTGCGGTATCGCCACCCTCAAGCCAACCGCCGGGCGGATCCCCATCACCGGCGTCCTCGACGAACTTGGCCGGCTCGGACCGATGAGCGACCCGCGTACCCAACCCGGGCCGATGGCGCGCAGTGTGAACGACCTCTCCGCGATGCTGGCTGTCCTGGCAGGACCCGATGGCCGCGATGGCGGCGCGATCCCAGTACCGCTGGGTGATCCGGGGAGCGTCAACCTGCGCGGACTGAGGGTCACACTCCAGATCCTCGACGGACAGTCCGCCCCGGAGCCCGACGTCGACCGCGTTGTCCGCGACGCGGCACGCGCGCTGGAGCAGGCGGGAGCGGTCGTGACCGAGGGCGCTCTCCCGCCGGGCGGTCACGAGCTGACTGAGCGAGTGTGGGAGTCGTATGGCGACGCGATGTCCGCCTCAGACCTGTACGGCATCCTGCGCGAGTGGGATGGTTATCGGTCCACGATGCTCGCCTTTCTCGAGACGACCGACCTGGTCCTCAGCCCCGTGGCGCCCCATCCCGCCGTTGCGCCGGATGCGCCGAAATCATTCCGCTATGCGACGCCGCACAGCCTCACGGGCTGGCCGTGCGCCGTGGTGCGGGCCGGATCCTCCGGTGCGTTACCGGTCGGCGTCCAGGTCGTGGCCGGGCCGTGGCAAGACCACGTCGCGCTGGCCGCCGCGGCTCGGATCGATGAGGCGCTCGGTGGTTGGCGGCAACCACCATGGCCGCCGCTCACGCGCCCGGTCGGCGACCGCGTCCTTGAGGGCGCCGGGGAGTCGCCGGCGTAGGACCACGGCCCCGGCGCCCGTCAACTCTCAGGCCTTGGTGATCAGCCGCTCCAATTCCTTGCTGTCCGGTTCGACCAAGGCCCTGATGGCGGCGCCGTTTACGTCGGCTACGATGATCTCGCCCACTTCGTCGTTGATGGCCTCGAAGATCCCAAGCTTCAGCATGCTCTCGCTTTGACGGCGGTTGTCGTCGCTCGGTGTCAGGTAGTGGACCGATACCGCCTCGTACCGGTGAATGAGGAATAGCTGGAGCAGGGTCATCAGGCGCTTGCGCCGAAGCGCCGGGGTGGTGTTCTGGTCTCGCACCGAGAGGATCGAGCTGCCCCGGCGATCCTGGATCGTGTCGAAGACGATGTTGGCCAGCTTCTCCTCCGACGCATCCAGCACGCTGAGCTCCAGCACGTCTGAGCCCGCCGTGTGGGGGCGCAACGAGACACTCAACGCACCGGGCAACCCGTGGTGCTCCGCCCAGCGGGCGAGCCAGCCGGCCAAGACCTTGGGGGGCACCTCGGTCTGGACGAGGTGCTGTACCTGGGTCGATCCCTCCCCCGTGGCCTTGGTCGTTGCGGTCTGCCCGGACGCCGCCATGAGGGCGGCATCGGCACGGGGTCCACCCACCAGGGTCTGTGGCGTTCGGTAGGGCGACTCCAGCAACCGGAACTTCCGTTGCAGGCGGGCGAGGGCCAGCATCCCGTCGTCGCGCAATGCGGTCGTGAACTCCTCGGCGGCCAGGCCATCGATCTGGTGGCCGCCGTAGGTGATGAAGTTGAACACGAACCCGAGTTGGCCCAGCTCCTCGGGAAAGCTGCGCATCTCGTCATCGGTCATGCCGGTCGTGTCCCAGTTGAACGACGGTGACAGGTTGTAGGCGAGCATCTT
>JALYLE010000121.1 GCA_030774375.1 Chloroflexota bacterium
CGTCGCGCGGTCCCTCACCTGCCATCTGCGCGGGGCTTGGAACGGGCGTTACGCGAAGAACTCGTTGATGGCGGCGGTGTCGTCGGAGAAGGCCCAGCGCGCAGTGATCTTGCCGTCGCGGATGTGCATGATCTCCGCAGTCCGATAGGTGATCGACTTGTCCCCGCGGCGAACGGTGGTTTCGACCAACCCGATCGTGTGGTCGTCATTCGCCACCACGTCGTGGGTGTTCCCACTGAACTCGTAGTTCGCAAGGTCGCCCGAGGTCCAGCGAGCCGTGACAGCGTCTTTGCCGCGGAGTGGCTCGGCGCGCCCGATCTCGTGCCATTCGACGTCATCGGCGAGCATGTCCATCATCGCACCAAAGTCACCGGCACTTAGCTTTGTGTCCATCTCGCGGAACAGCGCTGCGTTCGGGTGTTCGGCCATGGTTCCTCCTGGTCTGTGTGCTTTTGGAAACCCCAGCCTATACCACGCCGTTCAACCAAAGACGACTCCATTGCCGGCCGGCAGGCGTCCGGCGCGCAGGTCCGCGAGGATGGCCCGAGGCGCGACGGGTGCCCATCGCGGCAGAGTGCCACCCGGCCGCTTACTGCCCGCTTGGCGTGCGTTTGCTAATAGCGTTTGCGCTACGACGATCGACGCCGGGCTGGGCCTTCTCAGCCGCCCTTCGATCGCCGTTTCGCAAATGTGGTTGGCGGTCTGGCTATCGACGGGGCATTTGCGGCCACAAGATCGGCTCCCGATCGTCGCACCGCTAATAACGTTTGCACGGATGCAGCCGCCGCTCCGTCGGCGCGCCTCACGCCCGGTCCCGGGCTGAGACGGCGCCTGCCCCGGCCGCCCCAACCCTGGCGCCTGCCCCGGCCGAGCCAGCCATGGCGGCGCCCACGATTCCCGCCGTATTCAGCATGGCCGCCGGAACGAGCGGGGCGCGCGTTCGCAGGAATTTCTCGTATTTCGCGATCTCTTTGCTGACGCCTCCACCCAGGATGATGAGGTCCGGCCAGAGGTAGGCCTCGTACTGCGCCAGCAGCTCGCTGAATTCGTGGCCCCACTTCTTCCAGCTCAGGTGCCGACGCTCGCGCGCGGCGCCAGAAACCAGCGTCTCGGCGTCTCGGCCGTGGAACTGGATGTGGCCAAGCTCGAGGTTCGGCACCAGCTGCCCGTCCGTGAACAGGGCTGAGCCGATGCCCGTCCCGATCGTCAGCATCAGCACAACGCCACGCTGCCCTTTGCCGGCGCCATGCGCCACCTCCGCCAGACCCGCGGCATCGGCGTCGTTGAGCACGAGCATCGGTCTGCCCAGCCGATCCTGCAGCGTCTCCTGTGCTGGCGCCCCGATCCAGGCGTGGTCCAGGTTCGCGGCTGTCATCGGCCGGCCATCCTTGATGACCGATGGGAACCCAGCCCCGCCCGGCGTGGTCGGGGTGAGCTGGCCGGTTGCTTCGACGCGCTGCACAACGTGGACCACGACATCGACGACCGCCTCGGGAGTGGCGGGCTGCGGCGTGAGCTCGCGAATGCGCTCCGTTACCAGCTGGCCGGTGGCCAGGTCGACGACCGCGGCCTTGATGCCGGTCCCCCCGATGTCGATCCCCAATGCGCGCTCGGGCGCTTGCTCTGGCGCGCGCTCGGGGGCGCCGGGCCCGGAAACGTTTCCAGCGGCGTTCAGCTCATCCATCGGTCCGAGGATACGGTTCGGGGTATCGGCATGCATAGTGCTCGCATAGCGCTCCGAGGTACGCGCGATGCCGATGGACTGGTTCTCGGCGCCGGACTACGCGATCAGCCGTCTCGTGGTGGGACGCGGCCTCGCCGCCATCTACCTGATCGCCTTCGTCGTCGCCCTCCGCCAGTTCCGGCCGCTCCTCGGCGAACACGGTCTGCTGCCGGTGCCGGAATTCCTCCGCGGGGTGCGCTTCCGAACTGCACCGAGCATCTTCCACTGGCATTACTCGGACCGAGCCGTTGTCGTCGTCGCCTGGGTGGGAATCGTGCTGTCGGCGGCGCTGGTCATCGGCCTCGGAGAAGCTGGTCCGCTCGCGCTCACGATGCTCGTCTGGGCGCTGCTCTGGGCGCTCTACCTCTCGATCGTCAACGTGGGGCAGACCTTCTATGCCTTTGGATGGGAATCGCTGCTCGTGGAGGCGGGCTTCCTTGCCATCTTCCTGGGCAACGACGCGACCGCACCACCCGCCCTCGTCCTCCTCCTGTTCCGATGGCTCGCGTTCCGGGTCGAGTTCGGCGCCGGACTCATCAAGATGCGCGGCGACCGATGCTGGCGGGACCTGACCTGCCTCGACTACCACCACGAGACCCAGCCGATGCCCAACCCGCTGAGCTGGTATTTCCACCGCATCCCGAGGCGTTTGCACCGCCTGGAGGTTCTCGGGAACCACGTGGCTCAGTTGATCGTGCCGTTCGGGCTCTTCTTTCCGCAGCCGGTTGCCGGTCTCGCTGCGGCGTACATGATCCTGACCCAGCTGTACCTGGTGGTGAGCGGCAACTACGCGTGGCTGAACTGGATCACGATCGTGGTCGCTGCGGCCGCCCTGCCGGACTTCATGCTCAGGCCGCTGGTGCCCTTTGCCGCTCCGGCCTCAGGCGCGCTGCCGTCTGGCGCATCGCCGCCCTGGTTCGTGGCGGCCGTCATCGGTCTGACGATTCTGGTCGGATTCCTGAGCTACTGGCCAGTTCGCAACCTCCTTGGCCGGGGACAGCTGATGAACTACGCCTTCAATCCGCTCCACATCGTGAACACCTACGGGGCGTTCGGGAGCGTGACCCAGCACCGCGATGAGGTGATCATCGAGGGAACCGAGGAGGCTGAGCCGACCTCGACATCGGCCTGGCGGGAGTACGAGTTCAAGGGGAAGCCCGGGGATCCGAATCGACGACCGCCGCAGGTCGCGCCATACCACCTCCGTCTCGACTGGCTGATGTGGTTCCTGCCGTTATCGCCCATGTACGGCGAGGTCTGGTTCATTCGATTCGTCGAGCGGCTGCTCCGCAACGACTCAGCGATCCTGGCCCTGTTGCGCCGCAATC
>JALYLE010000122.1 GCA_030774375.1 Chloroflexota bacterium
CAGGTCTTCGAAGCGCACAACCAGATAGCTGTCCGCGTAGCGGCGAGCGTGGCTCCGCAGGCGCCTGACGCTCTCGAGCCAGGCGCCTGTCGTCTGCAAGAGCACCAGGCTTGCGAAGAGCGGCCCCGTACGACGCAAGACGCGGTACGGGACCGCGCCCGGTTCCAGCTTGCGGCGGCGGAGCTCCGAGAGGTAGATCGCCCGCGGGTCGCGCATCATGTGGACGACCCTGCCCTGCGGGAACCACGCTAGCAGGGTATCGACGTAGCGAACGTGGGCTGGCGTCTTCTCGCCGATGATCGGCTTGCCACGCACGTCGGCGTACGTGCGCAGCATTACGTCGAACACTGCGCGCTGCGTACGATCGGAACGCAGGAGCTTCTCCCTGAAATCAGATCTCGGAATGTGGCGTCTGGTCCAGATCCACTGCCGGCTCACGCCGCGCAATCGTGAGCTGCGGTCAAGCTCGCCATCGTAGAGATAGGCGACGACTCGGTCGACCACGGAGTCGTCGCGCAGGTCGCCGAGGGCCGCGAGACGGTGCCGCACGCCCTGCGCGCCGACCAGGTGTCCTAGGTAGTGATTCTCGGCGCAGACCGCGACCTGCGACGATCCCTCCAACACCCGCCGCATCAGTGTGGTCCCGCTGCGACTCACCCCCACCACGAACACCGCTTCGGTAGGCGGCTGCCCCGTACTGGTCACCGCAGTGACTGCGGCCCAGCGCCAGCTGCCGCGTCGGCCTCGGTGATCTGTGGAGGCTCGCGCGTGTTTCTGCCACCCCGGACGCGCCGCATCCGATTCGCGGCGCGGGCGAGGAGCAGACGATCGTCGTCGCTCAAACCCATCAAGAGCAGGAGCCCTGCGTAGCCCCCCATCAGCACGAGGATGCCCGCTCCTGCCCGGAGCAGGAGGGGCTGGGCGGCAAGGACCGAGGCGATGAGAACCGCAGCCAGTGCAGCCGCCGCCCCAGCGACGAGTGGCTTGGCGAACGTCGCGTTGTACGGCCCCACTCCAACCAGCCACAGGACCTCCGCGAGCCGGAGGAGGTTTACCAGCGAAACGGCGCCGAACGCGGCGATGGCGGCCCCCACGATGCCGAGCGGCGGGATGAGCAGGAGGTTCAGCCCGATGCCGAGGCCGACCGAGAGGGTCGAATTAATGAACTTCACCCCGGTATGACCGGTCATGTCCAGTACGGCACCCGAGGTCCCGGTACCGGCGTTCACGATTGCTCCCAGGGCCAGGATCACCAAGGCACCAGCTCCGTCGGTGAACTCCGAACCGAAGATCATGAGGAGCGCCTGGGGGAAGAGGACGACCGCCAGAAAGAATGGCAGGTTGAGCGTCAGCGTCCACTTGGACGTCGTCTGGTAAAGGTGCGCCAGCCGCGAGCGATCGCCCTGGTCATGCAGCTCTGCGAAGATCGGCATGGATGCCGACACGATGGCCGAATGGAAGATGGTGCCGACGAGGTTGATCTGGCTCGCGACGGTGAAGATGCCAGCGGAGGCGATGGTGCTCATGCTCCCCAGGAGAAGGACCTGTAGGTTGCCGCTCAGCGCATTGACGAGGTTCGAGAAGTAGACGGGCAGCGAGAAGCGCAGGAGCATCCCGGTCTGCCGCTCTGCGGTTCCCGTGATCCCTGTAAACGGAGCCTGTCGCGCAACGAAGAATAGGAGGAGCCCGGTGACGATCAGCGTCGCCAGGGTTGATGCCACAACCGCAAGCTCGGCGGTCATGCCCATCAGTGCAAAGACAACGAGGATCGCGAATCGAACAGTGGGCTGGGTGACCTGCTCGCCCAATACTGCGAATCCGATCTTCTGGAAGCCTTGGAGCGTCGCGGCCAGGAGGGAGTTGAGAACCATGGCTGGAACCAGGAGACCGGCAATGCGCAGCAGGGGTGCCAGACCCGGCGCGCCGAACAGGTTGGTGGCGATCTGGTCGGAGAGAAGCACCATCGCTGCGCCGAACAGCAGGCCGACCATCGCAGGGAGGCCAATCCCGATCTGCAGGCTGCCGCGCAATCGCGCGGTATCGGCCCGACCGTTGAAGATGGCGACGTAGCGGACCATTGCTGAGTCGAGGCCAATGACCGCGAAGATCGAGCCAAGGGCGGCAACCGTGAGCGCGATGGTGTAGAGGCCGTATTGCTCGGCGCCCAGGAGTCGGACGAGGAAGACCGCTAGGACGAATCGGCTCCCCCAGGCGAAGAGACGGCCGGCGAAGACGATACCGCCGCCCTTCGCAGCGAGGACGATATGCCCCTGGGTCATCGCCCGCGTCGAGTTGGGCGCTTCCCACTTCCACCATGACCCCCTGCTGGCCTGAACTTCTCCGGCACCGCTGAGCCATGTGGAGCCGATGCGCGTGCCGCTCTCGTCGTCGCGGGTTTCGCGGCTTTCGATTCAGTCGCGGGTCGCAAGGCTTCAGCCGATGAACCGGTCGCCAGTGAGGGAGAGGCGGTCGGCGGTGTGGCAGGCAGTGGGTCGGCAGCGAAGTCGCCCGCCGTTGGCTCTGGGACGACATCCGGCTGGGCTGGAGGTGGGGGAGGCGCAACGGCGGGAGTCGAGGAAGGAGATTGCGTCGGGGCGGCAACCCCGGCCTTTGGAGCCACCGAAGCTGCCGGGGCCAGCAGGGCTGGCGGCTGCGGCGCAGGAGCCTCGCGCGGCTCGGATTCGGTAGTCGCCACCGGAGCTGGCGCGGTATCGAGCCGCGTCACTGATCCTGGCCGGAGGGCGGGCGGGGGCGCCGGTGGGGTCAGGCGCGGCGACATCACGGGCGCCGGCATCGGATTCGGCGGAGCCGGCGCAGTGGGAAGAGCAGCCATCGGCGTCGCGGCGGGCAACGGTGCGGGCGAAATGCCGCTCTGCCTGCCACGGAGCCACGAGAAGGCCTCCGTGCGCC
>JALYLE010000123.1 GCA_030774375.1 Chloroflexota bacterium
CTCGTCGGTCGACGGCGTCAGTCGGATCGAGCTTATGGGGGAGTGCAGCGGCACGGGCCCTTCCGAGCCGCTCGTCGAGACCCGATAGCGGGTCGGGGCAGACGATCGGAAGATGGCGCGGCTCAAACCGCAAGGTTGCCGGCACTGGGTCCGACGTCCGGCTGTCGGGAGATCAACGGGCGATGGATCGCCTCAACGGAGCCTCGGGCTAGGCGAACGGGCGATCGACGCCATCGAGGGTGCCCTGGAACCATTTGAGGTCATCGTTGACGAGCTGCTGGCCAGCCTTCCTCGCGGCCGGCTCGGCTGGGGGAGCTATTCGGGAGTTGGGGTCGGCTCCGGTTCGGGCATGGGCTCAGGGGCCGGTGGCATCGGCTCTGGTTCTGGCATCGGCTCTGGTTCAGGCGCCGGCTTAGGGTCAGGTGGCGTCTGGTAGTCGCGCATCTGCGCCTCCCTTACAGCAACCGCTTCCAACGCTCATCGTAGTCGCTCCGCGTCCCGGGTGCGACTTGTCCACAGTGACTTGAGGGGCCTGCCGGTGGGGGGAGAACCGGCCGACCCCTTAACAGGTTAGCCGCTGCGACCTACTTGGCCTCTGGCGATTCGCGCGTTGCGAGCGAGGGACTGCAGGGCTGGCGCACGCGCCGGGCCGTGACCCTCGATCGGAGTGGCGTCGGGATCTCCGGCGTGGGGTCCGGGCTCGGCCCAGGCGCGCCACGCCTCGCCGTCGCTGACCATGCCGCTCAGCCGCCATCCGATAGGCAGCGAAGCCTCAGCCTGGATCCAGGCGCGGTTCAGGCCGGACTGCTCGAGGCGGCCGCGTGGCATGAGCCTAGCGCCCAGCTCTGATCGCCCCGTTACCGGCTACGGAACGGTCCGGGCGAAAGACCATGCGTCCAGGCGCGCCCGCCGGTCCGTTGCGCCAGCCGCGCGGCCTCCCCGGCCACGAAGGCTACGAAACACCTCGGCCGTGAAGCGCGCCGTCCATTTCGAGGTCGCTGATCTCGCCGAATGAGCGCGCCAGGCGGCGCAGCTGCTTGATGGTGAGCGTCCGTTCCGGCACCGCGCCGATTCTACCGGCCATCGGAAGCTCCGGGAAAGCCGCCGATGCTGGCTGGCCACTTGAGTGCCGAGCCTCATTCAGGGCAAGGCATCGAGCCATTGCGCCAATAGGCGACGCACCAAGTCGTCAGCTTCACGCAGCGTCATGGGTCGCCTGGGAGGGTCGATACCCAACTGGGCGTGGCGTGCTGCGTCGCCGACTGCCCGGTAACTGTTGGCGGTGTTCCTAAAGCGGGAGAGAGAGAAGATCGGGTGACCCACCCGTTCGCGATCATCGTCTCTTCGTTCTGGTTGCCGTCCCTGATCGATTCGAATGCTTTGTACAGGTTGAACCAGGACTCGTCCGCGTTGAGGAAGTGGAGCGCTAAGCGAAAGTGGCGATTCCCAGATTGCACCCGCAGCATCTTGTCGGCTGCGACCTCGCCGACCGTCTAGCCACCGACGACGGTGGGAGTTAATGCGCGGACCTTGACGACCGCGGTCTCAGGATGAACGTAAATGTCAGACATGCCGTCCGGCGTGGTGTGACCCAGCGTCCCAAGGCTCAGCCGGAGGCGAGGCTCGACGATCCCGGTGAAGTTCACGAGCCTGGCTCCCGTGAATACCGGTAGCTACGCCACTGCCACGATCAAGACGGCGGCCGAACTCGGCGGCCGGGCCTAGAACGGCCGACCTGCCACCAGGCCCGGTCGCGGTTGCAGGCCTGCGCGTCTTTTTGGTCGTGCCTGTTGATTCAGTGCACCACCCGTCCTCGCCGTGGCTCGACATGCGCGCGCTGCGAGCGCAGACTGAATCGCGAACGGATGACCTCGGCCCGTGATCATTACGGCGCCCGTCATGGCTGCATCACGTGAGCGTCCGGCGTCCGCCACGCGTCTGCTGGGAACGCTGCCCGCCCTCCTGAATCACGATGTGGGAGGTGAGCTGCCAGCGATTGTTGATCTCCGACGATGAGTCTCGGCTCAAGCTGACTCGGCGCAAAAAGCCTACTGGCTCCTGCCGGCCATCAGTCTGGGCCGCCGAGCGTCGTCGTGACCGCCCGATCGTCGCGTTCCATCCGCGCAACGGAGCCACGGATTTCCGCTCGAGACCAAGGAGTGCACCGTGAAAAGAACGCTTGTCGTGTTGTTCAACGTAGCCATCCTCAGCCTGGCAGCGGCAATCCCCGTTCAGGCCCAGGCCGCCGGCGCCCTGGTGACGGTTGCGAGCCCGCCCGATCTCCATCCGCGCAACGCGCAGAACGAGCCGGCCCTGGCCGTCGACCCGACGCGTCCCACGGTCCTGGCCGCTGGCGCGAACGACCTGGTGGATATGCAGCCATGCTCCCAGGCGGCCTCCACCGCGCACGGAGCTTGCTCGTTCCCGCTCGGCACATTCAACCTCGGGGTAGGGCTGACGGGGATCTACTTCTCCTTCGATAGCGGCAACAGCTGGAACCAACCCACCTACACGGGTCTGACTGCTGCGAGCTGCAGCCCGACAGTCGAGCCGTGTGTGCCGCAGGTCGGACCGATCCACACCATCCCGAACTTCTACGAGAACGGTCTCAGATCGCGGAGCGACCCAGGCGTCGCCTTCGGACCGGCTCCGGATGCCAGCGGTACCTTCTCCTGGGATAACGGCTCTCGCCTCTATGCGGCGACGCTGGCCACGAACCTCACCGATACGCGGATCGAGCAAGGCGGCATCAACTCCAACATCGCGATCACCGTCTCGCACATCGACAACGTCACCTCGGCGCGGGTCACCGATCAGAGCAACTGGTCGCGCCCCTACTTCGTGCCCGCGCACATCTCGTCATCGGCGGGGCTGGACAAGGAACAGATCTGGGCAGATAACGCCGCCTCGAGCGCGTTCTTCGGCCGCGTCTACACCTGCTACGCCGACTTCCACAGCTTCAGCCAGGGCAAAAACTTCGCCCTCTTCCCGAACGTGGCCGTCTCGGCCGACGGCGGGGTGCACTGGACGAAGCACACCGTCGCCGCTCCGACAACCGCCTTCTCCCAAGGCTTCCACCAGGGATGCACCGTCCGGACGGACAGCCATGGAGTGGTGTACGCGTTCTTCACCCACTTCTCCGAGACTTCCAATGATGGCTTCCACATGATGGTGAAGTCATTCGACGGCGGCCACACATGGACCCGGCCGCAGGACGTAGTCGCAATGAACGACGCCTGCCTCAAGGTCGATCCCGTCTCCAGGCGTTGCGTGGCCGACGGTATCGCCGGTGCGAGGATCGATCTCGCCGCGATGCCGAGCGTCGACATTGCGAACGGGGCGCCCAGCGGCGCGGACGCCACGAACGAGATCATCGACGCATGGAGCGATGGCCGGCTCGGTCTGAACCATGAGAAGAGCATGCTGTCCTACTCCTCGGACGGTGGAGCCACCTGGAGCAGTCCCACGGTGGTCTCGCTCCCTGGCGATCGGTCGGTGTACTCGGCCCCCTCAATCGCGCCCGATGGCAGCCGCGCATACGTCGTCTACATGGCCTTCACCCAGGAGTTCCAAACGACCACCGCGAACCCGCGACCTGAGCATGGTGTCTTCCGCTCGGCGCCAATTGGGTCGAACGGCGCGCCTGGGGCATGGACCACTGAGTACATCGGTCCGTTAGGGGACGCCAGAGGCAGCTCCCAGGGGCGGATCTTGTACAACGAGTTCCTGGGTGACTATGTCTACGCCATCGCGACCCGTACCTATGGCGCCGGGGTCTGGACCGATGTGCGTCGAACTTCCGACTGTCCGGCGATGGACGCCTGGAGACAGGCATCATTCGACGCAGGTCACCTGGTCTTCCCGGCACCGTGGCCGCTCGGAGACTGCCCATCGACCTTCGGCAACAACGACATCTTCAGCGCCACCACGGGATAGGAGGCTGGCTGGGCCCGCAAAAGGCAAGGTCAAACAAACGATCGCCCCCGCCTGCAGCGGGCGGGGGCGATATCCTACTTCTGAGCCTTCAGGCCGCCTCGTAAGACCCGCCACTGCTTCCGGAACATAGCGAGGTCCCGCACACCTGCTCGTCATGTTCGCGCCGGCGGGAATCGAGCGGTTCTTCCAGGGGATTGCCAAGTTGCCTGCCGGTGACGGAACAGGACGGCGGCCTCTGGAGTAACTGTGCCATGGAGCATCGCGAGCGGTTGGCCACCGATCGGCGGTTGCCGAAAGGGGCATGAGTAAATCCGGCCGCGACTGGCGGGCCCTGGCTGCGGCGACCGTTCTGGGGCTGGTGATCGTGTCCTGCGGCACGACC
>JALYLE010000124.1 GCA_030774375.1 Chloroflexota bacterium
GCGCGCTCGGCCCGGGCGGCCTCAGCCGCGAACGGGCTGGCTTCGACGTGCGCGACGTGCACCCCAGCCACTACGGCCGGATGTGCCCCATCGAGACACCCGAAGGCCCCAACATCGGCCTCATCGGGTCGTTGGCCACGTATGGGCAGATCAACCAGTACGGCTTCATCGAGACGCCGTACAGGAAGGTCCGCAAGGTCATCGGCTCCAAGGACAAGCAGGCCGATGCTATGGGCGAGACCCTGGCCGAAGACCTGGTCGTGAAGGACGGCGCGAAGCCGTTGTTCAAGGCCGGCACCGTCATCAACGACAAGGTGTGGGCGGCGATCAAGGAGAACAAGGTCGCATCGGTCCGCATCCTGCCAGTGGTGACCACCGAGATCGAGTACCTCGATGCCGCGGCCGAAGAGAAGTTCCACATCGCCCAGGCCAATGCCAAGCTCGATGAGACGAACCACTTCTCCGAGGAACGGGTCATGGTCCGCTGGCGCGACAAGTTCCGCATCGAGGCGGCCGAGGACGTCGACTACATGGACGTCAGCCCCAAGCAGATCGTCAGCGTGGCGACGGCGCTGATCCCGTTCCTGGAGCACGACGACGCGAACCGGGCGCTGATGGGCTCGAACATGATGCGTCAGTCGGTTCCGCTTCTCCAGCCGGAGGCCCCGGTGGTGGGGACCGGCGTCGAGTACCGCGCGGCCTTCGACAGCCAGCAGGTGGTCGTCGCCCGGCGCGGCGGCACCGTGGTCTCGGTGACCGCGGGAGCCATCCAGGTGGCGACCGATGAGGGCAACGAAGTCGACAGCTATCGGCTCAAGAAGTTCCTGCGCTCCAACCAGGGAACCTGCATCAACCAGCGACCGATCGTCGATGTCGGCGAGCGCGTGGCCAAGGACCAGGTCCTGGCCGATTCGAGCAGCACCGATCACGGTGAGCTGGCGCTGGGTCAGAACATCGTCGTCGCCTTCCTTCCCTGGGAGGGTGGAAACTACGAGGACGCGATCGTCATCAGCGAGCGCCTCGTCAAGGACGACCTGTTCACGAGCATCCATATCGAGAAGCACGAGATCGAGGCACGGGACACCAAGCTGGGTCCCGAAGAGATCACGCGCGACATTCCGAACGTCGGCGAGGAGAGTCTCCGCAACCTCGACGAGGACGGGATCATCTACGAGGGCGCCGAGGTCAAGCCCGGCGACATCCTGGTGGGCAAGATCACGCCCAAGGGCGAGACGGAGCTGACCGCCGAGGAGCGCCTGCTGCGCGCCATCTTTGGCGAGAAGGCACGCGAGGTGAAGGACAGCTCGCTCCGCCTGCCACACGGAGAGCGGGGGATCGTGGTCGACGTCCGGCAGTTCAGCCGCGAGAGCGGCGACGAGCTGCTCCCCGGGGTCAACCGCCTGGTCCGCGTCAGCGTGGCCCAGAAGCGGAAGATCGCCGTCGGCGACAAGATGGCCGGACGGCACGGCAACAAGGGGGTCATCGCCAAGATCCTGCCCATGGAGGACATGCCCTTCATGCCGGATGGGACGCCGGTCGACATCGTGCTCAACCCGCTCGGCGTGCCGAGCCGCATGAACATTGGCCAGATCCTGGAGACGCACCTGGGCTGGGCCATGAAGGCCCTCGGCTTCAAGGCCGCCACCCCGGTCTTCGACGGGGCGAGCGAGTCGCGGATTCGCGACGAGCTGCGCGCCGCGGGCCTGGCCGAGGACGGCAAGACGATGCTCTACGACGGGCGCACCGGCGACGCCTTCGATCACCGGGTCACCGTCGGCTACATCTACATGCTCAAGCTCCACCACCTGGTGGAGGACAAGATCCACGCCCGTAGCACGGGCCCGTACAGCCTCATCACCCAGCAGCCGCTAGGTGGCAAGGCGCAGTTCGGCGGGCAGCGCTTCGGCGAGATGGAGGTCTGGGCGCTGGAAGCCTATGGCGCAGCGAACATCCTCCAGGAGCTGCTCACCGTGAAGTCCGATGACGTCGTCGGTCGCGTTCAGACCTACGAGGCCATCGTCAAGGGCGAGGAGATCAACTCGCCGGGCGTCCCGGAGTCGTTCAAGGTGCTCATCAAGGAGCTCCAGGCGCTCGGGCTTTCCGTCGAGATCCTGAACGAGAACGAGGAGGAGATCCGCTTTGTCGAGGATACGAGCAGCTACCCGCTGCCCGACCTTGGCGGCATCAACCTCCAGGGGTTTGAGGAATAGCCCGGGAGGCGGCGTCGTGATGGCGCCGCAGCCCGCCACACATCGGTCCATCTCGTGCCGGGGCTTGGTCAGCCTTGGCACATGCGCCAGACGCGGTCATCAGCCGCAGGAGTCGTAGCCACTCATGCTGGAAGTCAACAACTTCGACGCCATCCGCATCAGCCTCGCGTCGCCCGATCAGATCAAGAGCTGGTCGTCGGGCGAGGTCACAAAGCCGGAGACGATCAACTACCGCACGCTCAAGCCGGAGAAGGACGGCCTCTTCGACGAGCGCATTTTCGGGCCAACCAAGGACTGGGAGTGCTACTGCGGAAAGTACAAGCGAATCCGATACAAGGGCATCATCTGCGACAAGTGCGGCGTGGAGGTGACCCGCAGCAAGGTCCGCCGTGAGCGGATGGGTCACATCAAGCTCGCCAGCCCGGTGAGCCACATCTGGTACTTCAAGGGCACGCCCAGCCGGCTCGGGATCCTGCTCGACATCAGCCCGCGCAACCTGGAGCGGATCCTGTACTTCGCCCTGTACGTCGTCAGCCGCGTTGACGAGCACGAGCGCGAGAAGGCGCTGGCCCGCATCGACGAGGAGATGGCCGACCGCGTCGGCCGCGCCCAGGGTGTGGTCGAGGACAAGCGCGCCGAGCTGGAGGCCGCCATCGCCGACAAGCAGGTGGAGGTCGAGGCCGGCTACGACGCCGAGGTGCGCCGTCACGATGAGCGCTTCGCCGCGCGCAGCGAGGAGCTGGCGACCGCCGCCCAGGCGGTCGAGGCGACCCTCAAGGGGAGCCGCAAGCCGGTCGCCGAGGAGATCGTCTTCACCCCGACCGGTGAGGTGATCGCGCACGCCGGCGACGCCGCCAAGGATGCCCTGGCCGCGCTCCGCAAGGGGGTGCAGGCTGAGGTGGAGGCGCTCGACCGCGACGTCAAGGAGGCCAAGGCGACCGCCGCCGAGAAGCGCGACACCGCCGTCACCGACCTGACCTCGGGGATCGATGAGGCGCTCGCCAACGAGCGCACCCAGCTCGCCCGTGAGACCGATGACGCCCGCCTCTGGGCGCGCGCCGAGCGGACCGCGATCGACGCCATCAAGGTCATGCAGACCCTCACCGAGAGCGAGTTCCGCACCCTCTCGGAGCGCTATGGCAGGCTCTTCGATGCCGGCATGGGCGCCGAGGCGATCAAGAAGATCATCGAGCAGATGGACCTCGACGAGATGGCCCAGAAGCTCCACGTCGAGATGCGCCAGACCTCCGGCCAGCGCCGGAAGAAGGCGATCAAGCGGCTGCGCCTGATCGAGGCCTTCCGCAAGAGCGGCGCCCGGCCGGAGTGGATGATCATGACCACGCTGCCGGTCATCCCGCCCGACCTGCGCCCCATGGTCCAGCTCGATGGTGGCCGCTTCGCGACCAGCGACCTGAACGACCTGTACCGCCGGGTCATCAACCGCAACAACCGCCTCAGCCGTCTCCTCGACCTGGAGGCGCCGGAGATCATCATCCGCAACGAGAAGCGGATGCTCCAGGAGGCCTGCGACGCGCTGATCGACAACGGCCGTCGCGGTCGCGCCATCGCCGGCACCGGCAACCATCGGCTCAAGAGCCTGAGCGACATGCTCAAGGGCAAGCAGGGCCGATTCCGCCAGAACCTGCTCGGCAAGCGCGTCGACTATTCCGGCCGCTCGGTGATCGTCGTCGGTCCGGAGCTCAAGCTGCACCAGTGCGGCTTGCCCAAGAAGATGGCGCTCGAGCTCTTCAAGCCGTTCGTCATGCGCCAGCTCGTGGAGAAGGGCTTCGCCCACAACATCAAGAGCGCCAAGCGCATCGTGGAGCGGGTCCGGCCCGAGGTGTGGGACGTGCTCGAGGAGGTCATCAAGGACCACCCGGTGCTGCTCAACCGCGCCCCGACGCTGCACCGGTTGGGGATCCAGGCCTTCATGCCGGTCCTCGTCGAGGGCTCGGCGATCCAGATTCACCCGCTCGTCTGCTTCGCCTTCAACGCGGACTTCGACGGCGACCAGATGGCGGTCCACGTGCCGCTCTCGACCGCCGCGCAGAAGGAAGCCAAGGAGCTGATGCTCTCGACGCAGAACCTGCTGTCGGCGGCTGATGGCTCGCCGGTGGTCAGCCCCACCCACGACATGGTGCTCGGCTGCTACTACCTGACCCTGAGCCTCGACGAGCTGATCAAGCCCGGTGAGCCGAAGCTGTCCGACGCGGACCGCAAGCCACGCAAGGCTTTCGTGGACGACTCGGAAGTGATCATGGCGGTGCAGGCCAAGGCGATTGGCATCCATGACCCGATCGAGGTCGAGACGACCGCCTGGGAGGGCAGTCTCGAGGACGGCCAGCTCGTTGAGAAGCGCGTCATCACCACCCCAGGCCGCGTCATCTTCAACCGGGTCCTGCCCGAGAAGCTGCGCTTCCTGGACCAGACCATGGACCGCAAGGCGCTCAAGGCGCTGATCGCGGACTGCCACCGCCGGCTGGGCCCGGCGGCCACGACCACGCTGGTCGATGGCATTAAGACGGTCGGCTTCCACTACGCGACGCTGGCCGGCATCACCATCGGTATCGACGATGTGGCCATCCCGGCGCGCAAGGGCGCGATCCTGGCCGAGGGCGACGCGAGCGTCGCGCAGATCGACAAGGAGTTCCGGCGCGGCTTCATCACCGAGGAGGAGCGCTACGCGCAGACTGTGGACGTCTGGCGCGGCACGACCGACAAGGTGACCTCCGCCATGCTCGACGGGCTCGACCGTCAGGGCGCCGTTTGGATGATCACCCACTCAGGCGCGCGGGGGAACGTGACCCAGGTCCACCAGCTCGCCGGCATGCGTGGGCTGATGGCCGACCCGTCGGGCCGGATCATCGACCTGCCGATCAAGTCGAACCTGCGCGAGGGGATGAGCGTGCTCGAGTACTTCATCTCGAGCCACGGTGCCCGCAAGGGCCTCGCCGACACCGCGCTGCGGACGGCCGACTCCGGGTACCTGACCCGGCGTCTGGTCGACGTGGCGCAGGACGTCATCACCCGCGAGGACGACTGCCTGACCGATCTGGGCACCTGGATCACCCGGGAAGAGTCCGACCAGATCCCCGAGCCGTTCATCGACCGATTGATCGGACGCATGGCGGCGCTCGACGTGGTCGTCGAGAAGACCGGGGAGACGATCGTCGCCCGTAACGAGGAGATCGACGAGCGGGCCGTGGCCCGTATCGAGGAGACCGGCATCCAGCGCGTCAGCGTCCGAGCCCCGCTCACCTGCCAGGCGCGCCACGGGGTCTGCCGCATGTGCTACGGCCGCGACCTGGCGACCGGGCAGCTGGTGCGCCTGGGTCAGGCGGTGGGGATCATCGCCGCGCAGTCGATCGGCGAGCCGGGAACCCAGCTCACGATGCGGACCTTCCACACCGGCGGCGTCGCCGGCGAGGACATCACCCAGGGCCTGCCGCGCGTCGAGGAGCTCTTCGAGGCGCGCATCCCCAAGGGCCAGGCGATCGTCAGCGAGATCGACGGCACGGCGGAGATCGTCCGGGGCGCCGACGAGTCGACGAAGGTCGTGATCACGCACCGCGAGGCGTACGACACGCCGATCAAGCTCACGGCGAAGCACGAGGTGCTGGTCGCCAACGGCGATGAGGTAACCGAGGGGCAGGTGCTCGCGGTCCTCGAGGCCGGTGGCGAGCGGACCGAAGTGACCGCGACGTCGGGCGGTCGAGTGACGAAGAAGGGGACCACCCTGACGCTCCACTCGGAGGACGTCGACACGCGCGAGTACCCGGTGCCGCACTTTGCGCGACTGCGGGTCGAGAACGGCGACGAGGTGTCGGCCGGCGATCCGCTGACCGAGGGTTCGCTGAACCCCAAGGACCTGCTTGCCATCAAGGGCGTGGACACCGTCCAGCGCTTCCTGGTGAGCGAGGTGCAGAAGGTGTACCGATCACAGGGCGTGACGATCAACGACAAGCACGTCGAGATCATCGTGCGGCAGATGCTACGCAAGGTCACGGTGGACAGCCCCGGCGACACGGAGCTGCTGCCGTCGGAGCTGATCGATCGGTTCGAGTTCGAGGAGACGAACAACCGGATCCTGGCCGAGGGCGGCGAGCCGGCCACGGCGCAGACCGTCCTGTTGGGAGTCACCAAGGCATCGCTCAACACGAGCTCGTTCCTGGCCGCCGCCTCCTTCCAGGAGACGACGCGGGTGCTGACCGAGGCCGCGATCAACGGGTCCAAGGACCACCTGCTCGGCCTGAAGGAGAACGTGATCATCGGGAAGCTGATCCCGGCCGGGACAGGCGCCGAGGCGCGTGCCCTGGCCGCCGCCAAGTCGCGCGAGCTGCCGCCGGAGGAGGCCGAGGCGCTTCGCGAGCGCGAGGCGGCCCGTGCCTTCCTGTCGGGCGATCCGGATGCAGATGCCGATGGCGTCATCGAGACCGATGAGGCCGAAGAGGCTGCTGAAGAGGCTGCCGAAACGGTCGCGGAGCTGATGGATGCCGGCGACGACACCGAGATCGAGGCCGAGGTCACCGAGGAGGTCTTCACCGAGCTGACGAGCGACTCCGGCGAGGCGTCCGCGTCCGAGGTGGGTGAGGCCGGCGAGGCGGGGGAGCGCGAGCCCGTTGGGGTTGGCGCCGGCACCAAGGCGGCCAAGGCCCCGACCGCGACGAAGGCCAAGGCCACCGCGGCAAAGGCGTCCAGTGGCTCGAAGGCCTCCAAGGCCGCCGCCGATCCCGAGCCCGCCGAGGTGGGCGCCGGGGCCGAAAAGCTCGCCGGAAAGAGCGTCAAGAAGTCCTGATCCACGCGCGCCCGTTGGCGCGTGCTACCGACTGCGGGCGGCCTCCCGGCCGCCCTCAATCATGTGCTTTTCGCGACTCGTCATAGCAACTCGTCATTCGCGTTATGCGCAAAGTCGGCCATGGACTTGTCATCTGCCGGTTCTATTCGCGTTAGGTGGGTTTGAGGAGGGCGCGGCCGCCGTTAGACGGCCACATCACGCTCAGTCGGCGGGCCAGAGCCCCTAAACGCAGGTGCGCGACCCGCCTAACGCGAATAGAGGCCGCACCTGGCGACTCGGAAGTCCAAGCCCGCCACGCCGCGCAACTCCGACCGCCAGGCTCACCGCGCTCGACATCCGGAGCTCGGTGCTCGCCAGCGGCGACTGACGGGTGGCCCTCGGCTGCTCCCTCGCGCCAGAAGGCATTGAATGCGCTCCAACCAGGCGCAGATTTGCGGCTGGGGGTAACTAACGGAGGATCAACGAGTCCAGGACGGCCATCTGTGTCGGGGATTTGCCCGGGTGGCCTAATCAAGGACCGAGATCGCGCCGATTCAGCGGCTCGATTCGCCGTTAGTTGTCCAGGCTGCAAATGGCGGGCGGTACGCGGCCGGCTAGCTCCGCGAGCGGGTCATGCCCTCCCACACGAACCAGATGCCGACCAGGATGACCGCGACCGGCCAGAAGCGGCCGATGTCGGGAATGTTGACCTCGAACGTCTCTTTGAGGAGGAAATAGACGCCTACCAGGGCCAGGATCGTGCCCCACACGAGGCTGCCGCCCTGCCCGCGACGCCGTCGATCTGGGCGCTGGTCCACGTGTCGGTTCTCCGGTGCGGCGGCGGCCAGTATCGCATGGCTGGGAGAGCCGCTTCCGAGCACGCCGCTGAGCGCCCGGCGGAGCACGCGCATCGTTTGACACTCGCTCGGGACGGCACCTATACTCCGCCTTCGGTGTCCCGTTCTCGGGACGCCTTCGTGTGTGCCCGATCGGGCACCCTCCGTTGCGATCAGAGCCGGCCCCGCTTCCGGGGATTACCGCGCCTCGCACGGGGAGATCCACGAGCGCTGAATGCCGAAGTTGAACGCAGTAATCGAACGCGAGGTTCTCGTTGCCAACGATCAGCCAGCTGGTCCGCAAGGGCCGCAGGCCGTCAATCAAGAAGGTCAAGGCGCCAGCACTGCGCCGGACGTTCAACACCCTGAAGCAGACCGCGTCTGAGGGACGGGGTGCCCCGCAGCGCCGTGGCGTCTGCCTGCAGGTGATGACGCGCACGCCCAAGAAGCCGAACTCCGCGCTTCGCAAGGTCGCGCGCGTTCGGCTGACGAATGGCATGGAGATCACCGCGTATATCCCCGGCGTCGGCCACAACCTCCAGGAGCACTCGGTGGTCCTGGTGCGCGGCGGACGCGTGAAGGACCTGCCCGCGGTGAAGTACCACATCGTGCGCGGCACTCTCGACGCCGCGGGCGTGCGCGATCGCAAGCAGAGCCGCAGCAAGTACGGCGCGAAGTCGGCGGGGAAGGCCTAGTCCATGCCGCGCCGACCCACCATCGCCCGCAAGACCAAGTACGAAGAGCAGCTGGCCGGCACCGCGCTGACCCTCGATCAGTTCACGAACAAGCTGATGCGGGGCGGCAAGAGGCAGCTCGCCGGTCGCATCCTCGAGAACGCCATCGCCCGCTGCGAGAAGCAGGCCGGACGAGCCGGGGTCGAGGTCATGGAGGCTGCCCTGCGCAACGCGATGCCGCTCATAGAAGTGAAGCCCAAGCGGGTGGGCGGCTCCACGTACCAGATCCCGGTCGAGGTCCGTGCCGATCGGCGCGTCTCGCTGGGGATGCGCTGGCTCATCGACGCTGCGCGCAAGCGGACTGGCAAGAGCATGGGCGAGAAGCTCGCCTTCGAATTCATGGACGCCGCGAACGGGGTTGGTGCCGCCGTGAAGCGACGCGAGGACACGCACAGGATGGCGGAGGCGAACAAGGCCTTCAGCCACTTCAAGTGGTAACCATGGTCGCCCAGCGGCCTGGACCAACGACCGAATCTGCCCCGCGGGCAACCCCGACCCCCAGGGCCGGCCACGGCATGCCCCTGGAGCGTTACCGCAACATCGGGATCATCGCCCACATCGACGCGGGCAAGACCACCGTCAGCGAGCGGATCCTGTTCTACACCAAGAAAATCTACAAGATCGGTGAGGTCCATGAGGGCGCCGCCACCATGGACTGGATGGAGCAGGAGCAGGAGCGGGGGATCACCATCACCGCCGCGGCCACGACCTGTTTCTGGAAGGATTACCGAATCAACCTGATCGACACGCCCGGCCACGTGGATTTCACGGTGGAGGTCGAGCGGAGCCTGCGCGTGCTCGATGGCGCGGTCGTCGTGTTCGACGGCGTGGCAGGTGTCGAGCCACAGTCGGAGACGGTATGGCGCCAGGCCGACCGCTACGGCGTGCCGCGCTTCTGCTTCGTGAACAAGCTTGATCGGACGGGCGCCGACTTCTGGCGGGTGGTCGACATGATTCGGGACCGGCTGGGTGCCACCGCGGTGCCGATCCAGCTGCCGATCGGGATCGAAGACAGCTTCAAGGGCGTGGTCGACCTGGTCGAGATGAAGGCGATCACCTGGGGAAGCGACCTCGGTGACAAGGTCGACGTGGACGAGATTCCCGCGGAAATGCTGACCCAAGCCAAGGAGTCGCGCGAGAAGCTCGTAGAGGCGCTTGCGGACCTGGATGACGGCATCGCTCACAAGTACCTCGAGGGCGAGGAGCTAACCGCCGATGAGCTGCGTCGCGGCCTGCGGACCGGGACCCTTGCATACAAGATCGTTCCGGTGCTGTGCGGTTCGGCGCTGAAGAACAAGGGCATCCAGCCCATGCTCGACGCGGTGATCGACTACCTGCCGAGCCCGCTCGATGTGCCGCCGGTGACCGGTCTCGACCCACGTAACGGACAAGAGGTCGTGCGCCATACCGATGACGCCGAGCCCTTTGCGGCCCTCGCCTTCAAGATCGCGGCCGACCCGTACGTGGGCAAGCTCGCCTTCTTCCGCGTCTATTCGGGGACGCTAAAGACCGGCTCGTACGTCTACAACTCGAGCAAGGGCCAGAAGGAGCGCATCGGGCGCCTGCTTCAGCTGCACGCCAACCACCGCGAGGACGTCGACTCAGTGAGCGCCGGCGATATCGCCGCCGCGGTGGGCCTGAAGAACACCTTCACCGGCGACACGCTGTGCGACGAGGCTCACCCCATCGTGCTCGAGTCGATCACCTTCCCCGAGCCGGTCATCGAGCTCGCGGTGGAGCCCAAGACCAAGGCGGACCAGGACAAGATGTCGATCGCCCTCCAGCGACTCGCCGAGGAGGACCCGACCTTCCGGGTCAGCACCGACGAGGAGAGCGCCCAGACCCGGATCGCCGGGATGGGTGAGCTGCACCTCGAGGTGATCGTCGACCGCATGCTGCGCGAGTTCAAGGTGCAGGCCAACGTCGGCCGCCCGCAGGTGAGCTATCGCGAGGCGATCCGCCGGCCGGCCAAGGGTGAGGGTCGCTTCATCCGGCAGACCGGCGGCAAGGGCCAGTACGGCCACGCGATCATCACCCTGGAGCCACTCGAGCGGGGGAGCGGCGTGGAGTTCGAGTCGAAGATCGTGGGCGGCGCCGTGCCGCGCGAGTTCTGGCGGCCCACGGAGCAGGGGATCCGCGAGGCGCTCGCCGGCGGCGTGGTGGCGGGCTATCCGGTGATCGACGTCAAGGCGACGCTCATCGACGGCTCATTCCACGAGGTCGACTCCTCGGAGATGGCCTTCAAGATCGCCGGCAGCATGGCCGCCAAGGAAGCGGTCCGCAAGGCCGACCCGGCCATCCTGGAGCCGGTCATGAAGGTCGATGTCACGACCCCCGAGGACTTCATGGGGGACGTCATCGGCAACCTCAACAGCAAACGCGGACACATCGACGGGATCGACGAGCACGGCACCTCCCGGGTGGTCCATGCGCTCGTGCCGCTGGCCGAGATGTTCGGCTACGCCACCGAGCTGCGCAGCATGACCCAGGGGCGCGCCACCTATTCGATGGAGTTCTCCAATTACGCAGAAGTCCCCGCCAGCCTCGCCACCGAGCTGATCGCGAAGTCAAAGCGCTAACCGACGAAGAACGAAGGAGTAACGAAGGAACCACCATGGCAAAGCAGAAGTTCGACCGCAGCAAGCCGCACGTGAACGTGGGCACGATCGGGCACGTCGACCACGGAAAGACGACCCTGACCGCGGCGATCACCAAGTACCTCGCGCTGCAGGGCGGTGCCGACTTCCGCGCCTTCGATTCCATCGACAACGCGCCGGAGGAGCGGCAGCGCGGCATCACGATCGCGATCGCCCACGTCGAGTACTCGACCGCGAACCGCCACTACGCGCACGTCGACTGCCCCGGCCACGCCGACTACATCAAGAACATGATCACCGGCGCCGCCCAGATGGACGGCGCCATCCTGGTCGTGTCCGCCGCTGATGGACCGATGCCCCAGACCCGCGAGCACATCCTGCTCGCGCGCCAGGTCGAGGTCCCATCGATCGTCGTCTACCTCAATAAGGTCGACGCGGTCGACGATGAGATGCTGATCGACCTCGTCGAGATGGAGGTGCGCGAGCTCCTCAGCAAGTACGAGTTCCCCGGCGACGACATTCCGGTCATCCGCGGCTCCGCGCTCAAGGCGCTCGAGTCGACGAGCACCGATCAGGCCGCCCCGGAGTACGCGTCGATCAAGGAGCTGATGGACGCCGTCGACAACTACATTCCGACGCCGGTCCGCGACGTCGACAAGCCATTCCTGATGCCCATCGAGGACGTCTTTGGGATCAAGGGACGCGGCACGGTCGCCACCGGGCGCATCGAGCGCGGGATCGTGCACACCGGCGACTCCGTCGAGCAGGTCGGGATCCACGCCAAGAGCCGGCAGCTGGTGGTAACTGGCGTGGAGATGTTCAAGAAGACGCTCGACGACGGCCAGGCAGGCGACAACGTCGGGCTGCTGCTGCGCGGAATCGAGCGCGAGGAGATCGAGCGTGGCCAGGTCCTGGCCAAGCCGGGGAGCGCCAAGCCGGGGACGAAGTTCAAGGCTGAAGTGCTCGTCCTCACCAAGGAGGAGGGCGGACGCCACACGCCGTTCTATTCCGGCTATCGCCCGCAGTTCTACCTGCGGACGACGGACGTCACCGGAGCCATCAAGCTGCCGGCCGGCGTCGAGATGATCATGCCCGGCGACAACATCAACATCGACGTTGAGCTGATCACACCGATCGCCATCGAGCAGGGCCAGCGCTTCGCCATTCGCGAGGGTGGCCACACGGTGGGCGCCGGCGTGATCACCGAGCTCATCGGCTAAATACATGGCCAAACAGCGAATCCGCATCCGGCTCAAGGCGTACGACCACAAGCTGCTCGACCAGTCGGCCGAGCAGATCGTGGAGACGGCGCAGCGAACCGGTGCCGACATAGCGGGACCCGTCCCGCTACCGACCCGGATCGAGAAGTACACCGTCATCCGTGGGCCGTTTGTGCACAAGGACGGGCGGGAGCAGTTCGAGATCCGGACGCACAAGCGCCTGATCGACATCATCGATCCGTCGACCAAGACGGTCGACGCGCTGATGCGGCTCTCGCTGGCGGCTGGCGTCGATATCGAAATCAAGATGTGATGCGCGAGGAAGCAGAAGACACGTGCCGGTAGGACTGATCGGTCGCAAGCTAGGGATGACGCGGATCTTCGTGGAGGATGGCAGCGTCCTCCCGGTCAGCGTCATCGAGGCGACCCCCAACACCGTGACGCGGCTCCGCACGCCGGAGCGAGACGGCTATGCCGCCCTGCAGCTCGGCGCTGGGCAGGCGCGCCGGGTGACGAAGCCCGTCGCCGGGCAGCTCAAGGGGCTCGACAAGGAGCACCAGAGCCTGCGCGTCCTCCGCGAGTTTCGTATCGCCGACCTCGAGGGATTCGAGGCCGGACAGCAGATGGACGTATCGCTCTTCGCCGCGGGCGACGAGGTGGACGTGACGGGCGTCAGCAAGGGAAAGGGCTTCGCGGGCACCATCAAGCGCCACCATTTTCAGCGCGGCCCCAAGACTCACGGCTCCACGAACATCCGCCAGCCCGGCTCGATTGGGGCCGGGACGACGCCCGGACGGGTCTTCAAGGGGACGAAGATGGGCGGCCACTTGGGCGCCGACCGCGTGACGGTCAAGAAGCTGACGGTCGTGCGCGTCGATGCGGAACGTAACCTTCTCCTCGTCCGGGGCGCCGTGCCAGGTGCTCGCAATGCCCTCCTGTTGGTCCGGAAGGCGAAGTAGGGATGGCCAAGACGACGATCCTGGAAGCGACCGGCAAGGAGGCCGGCAGCATCGAGCTCGCCGACTCGCTCTTTGCCGCTCCGATCAGCGAGTCGCTCATTCACCAGGCGGTCGTCCGTCAGCAGGCCGGGCTCCGCCTTGGCACCAGCAACACGCTGACCCGCGGGCACGTGACCGGCGGCGGCCGCAAGCCGTGGCGCCAGAAGGGGACCGGGCGGGCTCGCCAGGGGACCAAGACGGCACCGCACTGGCGAGGCGGCGGCGTCGTCTTTGGCCCGCACCCGCGAGGCTACGAGCAGCGCATGCCGGCCAAGATGCGCCGCGCCGCGCTGCAGGGCGTCCTCTCGTCGATCCACGAGTCGGGCGCGCTGCGTGTCGTGGAGGGCTTTGGCCTCGACGAGATCAAGACTCGCGACTTCATCGAGCGCCTGGAGGCCTGGAAGGCGGAGGGCAAGGTGCTCGTGGTGCTCGCCGCACGCGACGAAATGGTCGAGCGCTCGTGCGCCAACTTGCGCGAGGTCCGCGTGATCCTGGCCAACAGCCTCAATGTGGTCGATCTGCTGGAGGCCGATACCGTGATCTTCACGCGCGACGCCCTGGCGCGGGCACAGGAGGTGTACGCGTGACGGCCGTTCAGGACATCCTCATCCGCCCAGTGGTCAGCGAGAAGAGCGTCGCCGAGACGGAGCGCAACAACTACACCTTCGCCGTTGCCCGCGACGCGAACAAGCACCAGATCAAGGAGGCGGTCGAGCTGCAGTTCAAGGTCGACGTCCTGGGCGTGCGGGTGATGACCGTCAAGCCCAAGGAGAAGAGCCGCGGCCGGCGCACGCCGGGCATGGTCCCTGGCTGGCGCAAGGCGATCGTGACGATCGCGTCAGGCCAGAAGATCGAACTCTTCGAGGCGGTGTGACGATGCCACTGCGCAGCTATCGACCGACGAGCCCGGGCCTTCGCCAGATGACCCGCTCGACCTTCGACGAGATCACGGCCGACACGCCGCACAAGCCACTCACCGAGCGGCTGGTCCGGAATGCCGGGCGCAACTCGCAGGGCAAGATGACGGTCCGCCACCAGGGAAGCGGGCACAAGCGGCTCTATCGGCTCATCGATTGGAAGCGCGACAAGTTCGGCGTGCCGGGCAAGATCGCGACCATCGAGTACGACCCGAACCGATCCGCTCGCATTGCGCTGCTGCACTACGTCGATGGCGAGAAGCGCTACATGCTCCTGCCCAACGGCCTGGGTGTAGGCGACACCGTGACCTCCGGCCCGGACGTGGAGCCGCGCGTCGGGAACGCGCTGCCGCTCTCGCGCATCCCGTTGGGGACGCAGATCCACAACGTCGAGATGCGCGCCGGGAAGGGTGGCCAGATCGTGCGCAGCGCGGGCAGCAGCGCGCAACTGCTCGCCAAGGAGGGCCAGTTCGCGACGCTCCGCCTCCCCTCAGGCGAGGTGCGTCGGGTGCGCGTCGAGTGCATGGCCACCGTCGGGCAGGTGAGCAACCTCGACCACGAGAACCAGAAGATCGGCAAGGCCGGACGGGCGCGGCACCTTGGCCAGCGTCCCGAGGTTCGCGGCTCGGCGATGAACCCGCGCGACCACCCGCACGGTGGTGGCGAGGGGAAGGCGTCGACCGGGATGCCGCCCAAGACGCCATGGGGCAAGCCGGCGATGGGCCTGCGGACCCGGACGCGAGCCAAGCCAAGCAACAAGATGATCGTCCGTCGTCGGTATGGACGGGGTTAGGAACGCGGCATGAGTCGATCCGTCAAGAAGGGACCGTACGTCGACGCGCGCCTCATCGGCCGCATCGACGACATGAACAAGCGCAACGAGCGCAAGGTGGTGAAGACCTGGTCGCGCGCCAGCGTCATTTTCCCGGCCATGATCGGGCACACCATCGCCGTCCACGATGGGCGGCGCCACGTGCCGGTCTTCGTGACCGAGAACATGGTCGGGCACCGGCTTGGCGAATTCGCCCTGACGCGGACCTTCCGCGGCCATGGAAAGCGCACCGAGCGCTCCACGGCGCTGAAGTAGCCGGTGACGTTGATGCGAGTGACCGCCACAGCCCGGTACATCCGGCTCAGCCCACGCAAGGTGCGCCTGGTCACCGATCTGATCACCGGCAAGCCCGTCGAGGAGGCTGCCGCAATCCTGCGCTTCCTGCCGAACGCGGCGGCGCGTGACGTTGCCAAGGTGCTCAAGAGCGCGACCGCCAACGCGGAGAACAACTTCAACCTGTCGGCCGATGAGCTCACGGTCGTGAGCGCGACCGCCGACGATGGCCCGACCCTGAAGCGCTATCGGCCACGGGCGCAGGGGCGGACCTTCCAGATTCTGAAGAGGACCAGCCACATCACGGTTGCCGTGGCTGATCGAGAGGAGGCTTGATGGGACACAAGGTGCACCCGTACGGCTTCCGGATCGGCATCGTCAAGCCATGGCTGGCGAAGTGGTACGCAGACCGCGACTACGCGAGCCTTTTGCTGGAGGACATGCGGATTCGGGCGCTCGTCGGCAAGCAGCTCGCCAATGCGAGCGTCAGCCAGGTCGAGATCGAGCGTGGCATCAACCACGTCACGGTCACCGTTCATTCGGCGAAGCCCGGGATCGTCATCGGTAAGGGCGGCGCCAACGTCGAGCTGCTGCGGACCTCG
>JALYLE010000125.1 GCA_030774375.1 Chloroflexota bacterium
GATGAGATCCCTTGGGATCGCGTGCAGGCGGTTCGTCACGATCGGATCATCGTCCAGCCGCTCAGTGTCGTCTCGGGTCCGATCACGCTTGACGCTCCCCCTTGACTTCGGGAGTACGGTATGTCCCCAGCCGTCGTGCCCTCGGCGTCCGAAGCTAGTGTGCCCGAAGGAGATGGTTGTGGACCCGCATGCCGTCCGCGACGTCGGCATCCTGCTGTTGCTGGCATTGCTCTTCGTCGGGGTGCTTGGCGCCCTGAGAGCCACGCGCCCGCGCCACAAGCCGTGATGCTGAGCACGTTCCGCTTGTCCTGCCGCTCCTTCTGGACGGAGGCGCGGCTGGCGCGCATGAACGGCCGCTGGCTGGCCTCGGCGGACACTCCCGACGGGCCGAGCTTGGGCTGTGACTGGACGGCGCGCGGAGCACTGATCAAGGCGCTTGAGGCCTTCGATGGTGCCGTCGAGGAACTTCTCGAGACGGCGCCACCCGAGCTGTTCGAGCGCGATCTCCACTCCTAGGAGGACCAACCGGTTGGTTCTTCGGCGGCGGACCTCGACCGTGCCCCAGAAGTCAGTGGCGGCCCAGCTTCGCTCGGCGGACCGCGGTGTGCGCTCGCCGAATTGGCTCAGGATTGGCGGCGCGTAGCGAGATCCATCCGCAGCGTTCGCACATCGTGGCGCCGACATCGGTCTCGATCATCTTGCCGCCGAGGTCGTAGGCAAATCGCGCCCCGCCCAGCACCGGAAGCGTGAGCGCCCCTGCGATCTGCTCGCCGCCGCAGCGCGGGCAGGCCTCCGGCTCATCGGCGACCGGCTCGCGAGCGTCAATCTCGCTCGTGTGCGAGCACCTCTCGGGCGATCTCGCTGTCCGTCACCATGGCGCCGACCAGTCGGCCCCTCAGCGCGGACCGGACGGCCCGATACTTCTGGTGTCCGGTGGCGATGCCGATCACGAGCGGCAAACGCCCGATCGTCTCGAGGTCAAGACCGATCACCCGCTCCATCACGCTGGCGCGGCATGGCTGGCCATGAGCGTCGAAGATGCGGCCACAGATATCGCCCACGGCCCCCTGCTCCTCGATCTCGGCCAGCTCGCGAGGCGTCAGGTAGGTCTCGTTGAAGAGCAGCGCCGACGATCCCCGGCCGGTTGCGCCGATGCCGACGATCGCCACGTCGGCGGCCGCCGCGCGCCCGAGCACGGCGGCGACGTCCTGCTGCTCCAGCAGCGAACGGGCGAGATCAGCGGACTCGACGATCCATGGCGCGTGGAGCCGATCATGTGAGGCGCCGAGATCGCGCGCAGCATCCGCAACGAGCTCGCCGCTCATGAGCTCGGCGGGCGCGGTGCTGAGGCCCCCGAACATCTGGACGACGTGCCGCGCCCGTAGCCTGCGGGGCCTCAGCGCTTCGACGACGGCGCGAACGCCGTTGCCCCACGAGAGGCCGATCGTGCTGTCCGCAGTGATGACCTCCCCAAGCAGGCCCGCGGCAACCTGGCCGGCCCGCCTTAGGACGACCTGTGGGCTTGTCGCGTCGCTGGTGACCACGATGCACCTGGCGAGCCCGTATCGCTCGCGGAGGCCGACCTCGAGGGCGGCGTCGCGTCGGATGTCCCGATGCACAGATATCTCAACGATCCCGAGCTCCCTGGCGCGGCGCAGCAGGCGGGAGACGTACGAGCGTGAGATTCGATGGCGCGAGGCGATCGCATCCTGGTTCTCGCCGTTGACGTAGTAGTCCTCGGCGATGCTCGCCAGGACCTCAGCGTCTTCGGCCGAGACCGGTCGATTGCGGACCACGCTCGTCACTCGTCGAGGATCCCTGCAACAGTCCCGACCTCGCCCGCGACGCGGGCGGGCTTACTGAACACCCTGCCCGGGATACTCAATGCGAAGGCGATCGGCTGACTGCGTGCCTCACGAGCGAGGCGGACCGGCTTGCTGACGATCCGGCTCGGAAAGCCCAGCAGGTAGCGGTGACGCAGCCATCGGTGGTTGACGTCCCAGCGGTGCCCGCAGCTCTCGCACTCCATCCGGTGCAGCAGGCGGGCCACGTAGTGAATTTCATGGCGCGTCTCATGCCCGCAGTTCGGGCACTCAAGCGCCACGCCGATCACGGTGACCCCGTTCGGGGCGATCTCAGACACGAGGGGTCAATGCTCCCAGGCTGACGACTTCAGCGCGGCCGCTCACCTGGCCGGCGATGAGCTCGGCTCGCAGCAGGTCGTCCGAGGTCGTGATCTTGATGTTCTCCGGCTGACCGGCCACGACCGATACGGGATGTCCCGTCCGCTCGACCACGGCCGAAGTGTCGGTTCCCACGAAGCCGTCCGCCGCGGCCCGCCGATGCGCATCGAGGACGAGCTTCGCATCGAACGCCTGGGGAGTCTGGGCGACCCACAGGTCCTTGGCACCGTCGAGCACCGTCCCGTCAGGAGCGGCCATCACGATCCGCCCGTTGGCCGGGATCGCAAGGATTGCGGCGCCGGTTCGCCTTGCCTCTGCCGTCACGGCGTCGATCCGTTCGGGTGTGACGAACGGCCGGACCGCGTCGTGGACCAGGACCGTGTCGATCGCGCCGCTGCTGATCTCCGCTTCAAGAGCGAGCAGTCCGTGATACTCCGACTCGTGGCGTGACGAGCCGCCCGTCACGATCTTGCGCACTTTCCGCAGGCGCGCGTCGTTGATCACCGCGGAGCATGCGGAGCGGTCGGAATCGGCGCACACCAGGACAACCGTATCGACAATCGACGCGCGCTCCAGCAGCTCCAACGTCCAGGCCAGGATCGTTTTGCCACCGACCAGGAGGAAGACCTTGTTGGTCGGGGCGATCATCCTTCGACCTGCCCCTGCGGCAAGTACGACGGCCGCGACTCCACTGTTTCCCATTGTCACGACCCTGAAACTTTGTGCGTGCTTGGAAGATAGCACCGCGGGTGAAGAAGCACGATCAGGGACCTCGCTCCTGATGCGGCGGATCCGGGGCCGAGCGCCGAACGGGCGGCGCCTACCAGGCCGGGGCTGCCACGCCTCCTGGAATCGAAACGAGCCGACGTTCGACGGCCATCTCCGCGAAGCGGGCGTCGGCGTGGGTGGCGATCGGGACGTTGTACGGGTGTCCCTCCGCGAGGTACACGGGAATGTTGGCCAGCCGCGCGAGCTCCAGCTCGTGAGTGATCGACCAGCCGTGGGCGATCGCGGCGCGCAGCGCCTGGTCGAGCACGTGGCGCTCGAAGATCCATGGGCCTTGGGCGGCATGCAGCGAGTCGCGTGGGACCGTGGC
>JALYLE010000126.1 GCA_030774375.1 Chloroflexota bacterium
CCGTATCGACCGTACGCCGGGTGGCGCTGATCCTGCCCCTCGCAGGCGCGGTGATCGCCGGTCTCGTCAGCCTGGCAATCGTCCTGTACCGATTCTTCGGCACCATCTTTGGGGTCACGTTCTCGCAGAACGCGATCTCCGACCTCTCCACGCCGCTTGGCGCGCTGCTGGTTGCGACCCTCGTCGCCGGCTACCACGGCCTGTTGCTCCGCAACGACCTGCGGATCAAGGCGGCGTCCGAGCCGGAGACCGTTGCAGCGGGCACCGCCGCACCGCCTGCCGCCGCACCGCCGGCCGCAGCACCCCCGGCAGAACCGCTCGCCGGCGCAGTCGCCATATCGGGGCCTGCGGATGCGACGTCGGTGCTGCTGGAGGCCCTCGACACCGTCGCTCCCCTCCTGACTGCATCCGAGCTCCGCGAACATTGGAATGATCCATCGGCGCTTATCGACTGGAGCGTCGCCGGCCTCGCTGGCCACCTCGCTCGGGCGCCGCGCGTCCTGCTCGACTACCTCGAGGCGCCCGCCCCCCAGGGACCACCCATCGACGGGCCCGCGTACTACGACGCGGTGTTGCCGGAGACCTTTGATGCGTCGGATCCCGTGCACGTCGGCATCCGAACCCGAGGCGAGGAGTTCGCCAGTGGCGGACTGGAGGCGCTCATGGCGAACTTCACGGGAGCGCGCGCGGCGCTCGCCGCACGCTTGCCGAGCGAGCCACCGGAGCGCCTCCTGCGCGTGGTGAATGGCATCGTCATCCGACTGGACGACTACCTGTGCACCCGTCTCGTGGAGCTCGTAGTGCATGCCGACGACCTGGCGATCAGCATTGGAGTCCCGCCGCCCACGCTGAGCCCCACGCTCGCCGGCGAGGTAATCACGTATCTGGTGGCGGTCGCCCGGCGGCGGCACGGTGACCCGGCCGTGATCCGCGCCATGACGCGCCGTGAGCGCGATAGCGTGGAGGCGCTGCGCATCTTCTAGCCCGAGAGATCGACGCGCTGGCTCAGCGTTCGAGGGCAGGGCCCAGGAGCAGGGGCGAGCCGAGCTTATCGGCATATTGCGGTCGCAGGCGGTTCGTGTTGTACATGGTCCCGATATCGATCCGCCGCGGGCCGATCGAGGGATCCGGAACCGGGGCATGCGCATACTTGCCATTGCGTATGGCGGTCATGAGGCCGCTCTGACCCGATGCGAGCAGGTCCATCGCGACGTTGGCAAAGGTCATCCCCACCATCTGGTCGAGGGCATCGGGGTCGCCCGAACGCAGGTCGTAGGTGAGATCGGAGTTCACCGTCTCGACCCCGGTCCGGTGGCGCAGCTCAACGGCGAGCGCGTAGCCGACATCGGCCTTGTGCCGGTGGCCGTAGGCATCCGCCTCGCCGGTTTCTGCGATGGTGCCGCCGCGCCAGATGGCGCCCTCCGACGCGATCACCACTGCATAGCGGCTCGGGTTCAGGCGCCGATCCTCGAGCATCAGGTCGGTCAGCAGGTCCAGGTCGAACTCAGCCTCGGGGATGACGCAGCGGGCGCTGGTGATGTACGCCGCGTACCAGGCCGTGTATCCGCTGTTCCGGCCGAAGATGCGGAAGACGCCAATGCGCTCATGACTGCCGAGCGTGGTGCGCTGTCGGTTGATGAGCTCCTTGGCGCGGGTCACCGCCGAGCTGAAGCCGATGCAGTACTCGGTCCCCTGGACGTCGTTGTCCATGGTCTTGGGGATCGCGACGAGCGGTATCCCCTCCGCCACGAGGCGATGGGCATAGCCCAACGTGTCGTCGCCGCCAATTGGTACCAGGTGGGTGATTCCAAGACGCGCGATGTTTTCCAGGACGATGGGGGTCAGGTCGTAGACCCCCTCGCCGGTCTCCATCGAAGCCAGGCGACCGTGGTCGATACCGGAGGGCAGCCGATCCACGCGCATCCTTCCCGGGTTGGTCCGCGAGGTGTGCAGGATCGTGCCTCCCGTGCGATCGATGGTGCGCGTGTTCGAGCGGTCGAGGCGGCGGACGTACTCGGGGTCGCCGGCGTCGCTTGCGTTCAGGTGGGTGAGCCCTTCCCAGCCGCGGCGGATGCCGATCACCTCGTACCCGAGGTCCGTCGAGCGGTAGACCACGCTCTTGATGACGGAGTTGAGGCCGGGGACGTCGCCTCCGCCCGTGAGGATTCCGATGCGCTGCGTCATGCCGGGGTCTCCATCGGCCTCTATGTTGCGACATCGACTCAACCCACGATCGGCGAGAATGGGACCGATGTGCGGACGATTCGCGCAGCCGCGCTCGTCGGAGGACCTGGCGCGGATCTTTCGCGCCCGACCAGCAGCCGAGCTCGCCGGCGAGCGCTACAACGTGGCGCCCACCGATGAGGTCGCGGCGGTGGTCCAACACCACGGTGATCGGCAGGTCGACGTGTTCCGCTGGGGACTCCTCCCAGTCTGGGCCAAGAGCCGCCGCGACGGAGCGCGGATGATCAACGCGCGGGCCGAGACGGTCGCCTCATCGCCCGCGTACCGAACCGCGCTTCTCCGTCGCCGCTGCATCATCCCGGCCGACGCGTTCTACGAGTGGCG
>JALYLE010000127.1 GCA_030774375.1 Chloroflexota bacterium
CCCAAAGGCCGCGGAGGCCAGCTCGACGCGATCGGTGAAAGGCGAGCAGTCGCCACTCGTGGCCGGGGCGGTCAGGTATGAGGCCTTGGCGCTCAGCGCTCGATCCTCCGGACCGATGGTGATCGGAGCACAGAAGCCAAATCGGCGTGCGGTGTCGAGGAGCGTTTCCGCGCCCACCGCCAGGCCGACGTGCGCGAAGTAGATGTTGCTCGAGACCTGGATCGCCTGCGAGAGGTTCCAGAGTGCGGGTCTGAGCGCGCCAATGTCGTGCTCACGGATGGTGAACCCGTCGACCACGAAGCCGGTCACCTCCTGCTTCGGCTGGTCCGGGAACGTGGTCTGTGGCGTGATGGCGCCCGATTCCAGGGCGGCTGAGGCGGTCAGCACCTTCATGATCGAGCCAGGGGTGTAGACCCCCATGCGCGCACGGTCGATGAGTGGGCGGCTGGCATTCGCCTGGAGCAGCGCCATCGGTTTGGCCGCGACGGCAGGATCCCCGGAGATCGGCGTCGCGTTGAAGGTCGGTGCGGTGACCATGCTCAGGATCGCGCCGGTGCGTGGATCGATGGCGACCACAGCACCCGCGCCGCCGCCCAGCTGCGCCTGCGCGAAATCCTGCAGGCGCTTGTCGATGGTGAGCGTCAGGTCCTTGGGTTCCGGCGTTCGGGCCAGGACGTCGTTGACGATGTCGCGCAACGGGTTGGGATCCGCCTGCCCAATGAGCAGGTCGTTGAAGGCGCGCTCGACGCCCGTCGTTCCGAAGCGAAGGCTGGCATAGCCGATGACGTTGGTGAAGCCGTTATCCAGGTAGGTTCGTCGCGAGATGCCGTTGATCACCACGCTCGACGCCAGGAGCGTGCCCCTCGCGTCGAAGACGGATCCACGCAGCGCACTCCGCTGGGCGGCGATCACCTGTGGGTTGTCAGCCCGAGTGGCGAGCTGCCGTGCGTCAACCACCTGCCACCAGGAGAGGCCGCCGGAGACGACGACGAACGCGAAGAGCAGGTAGCCGTACAGCCGTCGGATGTTCCTGGTCAGGGCACCACCTCAGACGTGGCCTCGGCCAACACGGCGGACCGATGGCTGATCGAGAGCAGCAGCCCGATAACTGCGAAGCTCGCGAGCAGGCTCGACCCCCCGTACGAGACGAACGGGAAGGTGATGCCCGTGAGTGGGATCAGCTTGGCGTTGCCCGCGGCAATGATCAGCGTCTGGAGCCCCAGGCTGGTGGTGAGGCCCACCGCCAGCAGGGTCGAGAAATCATCGTGGGCCAGGATGCCGATCCGCAGGCCGCGCGCCGCCATCGCCGCGGCAAGCGCCAGCACGGCAAAGGCACCCACCAGCCCGAGCTCCTCCGCGATCCCGGCAAAGATGAAGTCGGTGGGCAGCGCCGGGATGGGCAGGTGTCCGGCGACCATCGGCAGCCCCTGGCCCAGCCCCTCGCCAAAGAGGCCGCCGCGCCCGAAGGCATAGAGCGCCTGCACGGTCTGGTACCCGGTGTTGTTCGGGTCGGCGAACGGGTTGATCCAGTTGTCGACGCGAATTCGGACGTGCGGGAAGAGCTGGTAGGCAACGAATGAGCCGGCGACGAAGAGGACCAGCCCCACGAGCACGTAGCTGCGTCGCCCGGTCGCCACGAAGAGCATGGTCAGGAAGATCCCGAAGAAGAGGAGTGCGGTCCCCAGGTCGTTGCTGCGCACCACGATGAGCATCACGAGGGCGAAGATCGCGAGCATCGGGAGCAGATACGGCAGCGGAGGGATCTTGATCGGACCGATGCGCGCCAGCGCGCTGGCCAGCAGCGTTCGCTTCTCGGCCAGGTACCCGGCGATGAAGATGACGAGGACGATCTTGATCGCCTCGCCGGGCTGGAAGCCAATGGGGCCGATGTACAACCAGAGGCGGGCGCCGTTGACCTCGCGTCCGAAGAGGAACGTGATCACCAGCAGGGCCGCGCCCGCGAAGGCCCACGTGTACTTGTAATGACGCAGCAGGCCGTCGTCGCGGAAGAACACCGCGATCGTCACCATCGCTGCCAGACCGATGCCGAACCAGGCGAGCTGGGTGCCGGCCATCCCGACCTGGATGCCAAACAGGTTCATGCCCGCCAGGTCCTGCGGCAGTCGATTGAGCATCACGATCCCGACCCCACCAATCGTGGCGGCCAGCGGCAGGAGGAGCTGGTCGCCGCGGTGGCCACTGATCGTGAGCGCCAGGTGGGCAGCCACCACCAGTCCGACGTACCCGAGCGCCAGCCCCAGTGGCCCTGGGTCGAGACGGTTCGTCTGCGCGATGTGCGTCACGGCGAAGCCAAGTGGCACCAGCAGGACGGTCGGGAGCAGCAGTCGGAGCTCGGTACCTCGCCAGGTCAGCGACATCGGTCAGCGCTCGAGCCGCATCCGGATCCGGCCAATCGTCAGCTCGTCGCCGTAGCTGAGCGCGACCGGCCGATCGATGCGATGCCCATTGACGTAGGTGCCGTTCGTGCTCTCCTGGTCCTCGACGAACCACGCTCGACCGCGGAAGGTGAGCATCGCGTGGGTGGCGCTTGCGAAGTCGTCCTCCACGTAGATCGTGCTGTTGACATTGCGGCCGATGGAGTTGATTGGCCCCAGCGAGATCGTCTGGCCCACGGGCGGCTCGTCCTCCGGCGACTCGAGGACGGCGAGCCGTCCGATGCCGGTCTGCGCTGCCTTCTGTACGCGCTCGGCGAGACGAAGGTCGCGGAGCAGCGAACGGGAGAAGCTGAAGAGCGCCAGGTAGAGGATCCCGAGAAAGGCGAGCTGGGCGGCGAGGAGAGTCAGGCGCAGGACGTCGCCCGTCATGTACGGACGCCGAACTCGAGGGTCGTTGAGCCGACACGGATCACGTCGCCGGGGCCAAGCGCGACCTCGCTCACTGCCTGACCGTTCACCGTCGATCCGTTGCGACTCCCAAGGTCGACGAAGCTGTACGCGCCGTGCTGGAGCTTCAGCTGACAGTGATGGCGGCTCACCATGGGGTCGTCGATGATCACGTCGTTGTCGCTCGCCCGGCCCACGGTGATCAGCGGCCCGCCCAAGTCGAACTGGACGGGGGTATGGCCCTCCGTGGCGACGAGCAGGTACGCCCGACGCGCCGAGTCCGGAATGGCGGGCGTGCCGCCCTCCGACCGGAGCACGATCGTGTGCGTCGGGAGGGGCATCGGTTCATCGGGGCGCTGCCGCGCTCCCTCGTCGTCGACGACACCGGCCGCCACCCGGATGTCGCCACGCGGGACGGCTGGGTCGGCGGTGAGCCGAACGCGCGGACGCGCCACGAGGGTGTACCGCTCATGCCGTGCACGCGTCAGCACGCCGTGGGCCAGGTCATCTTCCAGCGCACCGCGGTACGACTCGAAGCTCGCGTAATCGTTGGGATGGAGGTGGAGCTCGTAGTCGTTCGGCACGATGACGCCCCGATCGCTGAACGACTTGGTCGTGTCCATTGCGCGCTCGATTCGCTTGGCCAGGCTGACCGGTTGCAGCTTCGCGCCGAGCCTGCCCGCGGGGGCCTCGAAGAGGCGTTCGAGGAAGCCCTCCAGGCGCTGCAGGATGCCCACGGCCGGGATGCTAGCACGCGTTCCGGACGCCTCTCGGCGAGCGTGCAGGCTCCATCCCAGCGCCCGGCTGCGGTCGATCTCCGGCTCACGGCCCGTACGATCTGCCTCGCTGACGGTACCAATGCGGTCTTCGGACCTTTCGGCACGCCTCGCTATACTTGCGCCCCGACTGGCCGACATCCGGGGGATGCGAGACCCTATGCCCGAAGCACTGACCGAATCATTCTGCGAACGCTGCGGCACCCGATATGAATTCGAGGCGCCCCAGCGCCTCAGCCCGCTCCGTAAGACGCGTGGGCTCGTCGCCGGCTTCAAGAACTACCTGACGAGTCAGGAGCCGCTGAGCGATGCGATCGGTGACGCCTTCCGCTCCGAGGAGCAGGAGCTGGCCGCCACACAGCTCGACGCCTTCCACGCCGCCTTCAACTTCTGCATCGACTGCCGCCAGTACGCCTGCACGAATTGCTGGAACGAGGGGAGCGGTCGCTGCCGGAGCTGTGCCCCGATCGCGGGGACCGACGACCTCGTCGCGCGGCTGGAAAGCGCGTATCGGGCAGACCATTCTGGCCTGAGCGGGACCGCCGCGTTCGATGTGCACGACCACGGCGCTTCCGCGGGCGAGATGGGAGCGCCCGCGTGGCCGGCCCATGACCTCGTGGAGACGAACGGCGCTCACGCGCCGGAGTCCTGGCCCTCAGTGGCCGACCTCCAACCGGGGTCTGGCGCCAGCGCAGAGACAACCTCCGAATGGGCGCAGATCATCGGGCTTGAGCCGATGGCGGCCGATGCGGGCGTCCCCGGCGCCGCTCCTGGGCCGGAGCCGGTCGGCGCCGACGCACCGATGGCCGCCGAATCGAGCTACCAGGAGCCCGAGCCAGTGCTCGCCTGGGAGTCAGACGTCGAGTTCGCGCTTGCGCCAGAGGCTGCGCCGGAACCCGAGTTCGAAGAGTACGAGCTGCAGCCGACCTTCGCGCTCGAGCCAGCAACGCCCGCTGCGCCATTTGAGGTCATCGCACCCCCCGAGGTCATCGCCGAGCCCGAACCCGAACCGGTCGCAGCCGTCGCCGAGCCCGAGCCCGAGCCAATTGCCCCGGCTGCAGAGCCTGAGCCTGAGGCAGAGCCGATCGCCGCTGCCGCGGAACAAGCATCCGAACCGCCAGCAGCGCCCGTCGTACCAGAGCCGCGCGCCCCGCGGCCAATCCGGCCCATCACACCCGTCACCGAAACGCTCCTGCGCGTTGACGCGCCGCCGCGCGTCGCGGCGCCGCCGCGCGTGGAGCCGCCGCGTGTCGAGG
>JALYLE010000128.1 GCA_030774375.1 Chloroflexota bacterium
GTGAGCCGGCGAACGTCAACTGCGGCTGGGTAGGGGGTGAGTCTGAGGGGGTGTGGTCGATTGACCCCAACTGATGGGAAATACGCCTGGGCTCAGGCGGCTGTGGGCTGGATCGTGACGGTTTGTCCGAGCGCTTCGAGCTTGGCGACGAGGCGCTTGGTGGCGCGTTCGGGGTCGCGGCGTTGGAAGTAGTCGCCGCCGAGGTCGTGGTAGGTCTCGCCGTTGGTGAACATGTGCCAGTAGGCGATCAGGATCGAGTGCTTGACGGCGCCCAGGGCGCGGCCGTGGCCGAGGCGCGGCTTGAGGCGCTGGTATTGGGCGGCGAGGTAGGTGCCCTTGCTACGGATCGCCGCCAGGGCAGCTTCTTCGAGCGCGATCCCGAGCCACTTGGATCCTTTGCGGGTGCCTCTGCTGAGGCGCTTGCCGGCCGAGCGGTCGTTGCTGGGGCAGCGTCCAGCCCAGGACGCGAGGTGCCCGGCGCTGGGGAAGACGCTCATGTCCGTTCCGATCTCAGCGACCAGGACCTCGCCGGTGCGTGCGGCGACGCCGGTGATCGTGCTGGCCAGCGCGACGCCGGCCAGCCCGGTAGGGCCCAACTGCGCCTCGATGGCGTCAGAGAGCCCGTTGATCTGCTCATCGAGGAAGTCCAGGTGCGCGAGGATCGCGCCGATCAGCAGCGCGTGGTGGGGCTCGAAGCGACCCTGCAGCGCCTCCCGCAGTGATGGGATCTTCGTGCGCAACCGGCCCCTGGCCAGGTCGGCGAGCACCTGCGGGTCGGTCGTGCCCGCCACCAGCGCGTCGAGCATCGCGCGCCCCGACTTCCCGAGGATGTCGCTGGCGACGCAGTCCAGCTTGATGCCGGTGTCCTCCAGCGCCTTGTGCAGCCGGTTGGCCTCCCTTTGGCGCTCGGCGATCTGCGTCTTGCGATACCTGGTCAACGCTCGCAACCGACGCTGAGGCTTGGGCGGCACGAAGCTCGAACGCAAAAGCCCGGCCTCCATCAGCTGACACAGCCACTGCGCGTCAGACACGTCGGTCTTGCGGCCGGGAACGTTCTTGACGTGCTGGGCGTTGACGAGCATCAGCTCGAGATCGTCCTCGAGGATCTGCCAGACCGGCTGCCAGTACACGCCCGTGGCCTCCATCGCCACGTGCGTGACAGCGAACGCCGCAAGCCAGTCCGCCAGCGCCAAAAGACCCGCGACCGTTGTCGCGAACTCGGCCAGATGCGGCTCGCGGCGCCCGGCCCCGTCCGGGACACGGACGCACGCGGTCACCTGCGCCTTGTGGACATCAAGCGCACCGACGCGCTCAAAGATCGTCTCCATCGCTCCTCCGGAATCGAACACCACAACAGGGCATCGCCCGGCGGGGCCTTCGAAACAGACGAATCTGATGGTCGTGCTCGAAGCAACAGTCCGGGATCCCGGAGAAGGCCCCTGCACCACACTATTCACGGGCGCGCAGGCACCAAGTTAAGACGGGCGTCAACGGGCGACCCACGGGATACTCCCATTTCATCCGTCCGCGGATGTCCGAAGGACAGGGCCACTATTAGGGTCAATCGAGCACGCCGGAAAGCGGAGCGGTCCCGCGGCTCGCCCGGACCGCCACGGCACACCGAACCCACCTCCTCACCAGACGCAGTTGAAGTTCAGCCCGCCACCCGCTTGCGCAGCGGCGCGAACTCCGCCCAGGGGCGCGTGTTCGCCACCTGCTCCGGCGTCAGCCACGCTCGCCGCGCGGTCGCGATCCCGAACGGGAGCAGGCCGAAGTTGCGCACCGAGTGCGCATCGGTGTTGACGAGGATGTTCACCCCGGCCGCCGCGGCGGCGCGCGCGTGCAGCTCGTTGAGGTCGCGGCGGTCCGGCGAGGAGTTGATCTCGATCATCGTCTGGGTGCGCGCCGCCGCCTCGATCACCCGCTCCATGTCGATCGCGTAGGGCGGCCGCGTCTCGATCTTGCGCCCGGTCGGGTGGCCGATGGCGTCGACCAGGGGGTGCTCGATCGCCGCGACCATGCGATCCGTCATCTCGCGCTCGCCCATCGAGAACGAGGTGTGCACCGAGGCGATCACCCAGTCGAGCCGGGCGAGCAGCTCGTCCTCGTAGTCCACCGAGCCGTCGGTGAGGATGTTGACCTCCGTGCCGGCGAGCAGCTCGAGGCCCTCGAGCCGCGCGTTGAGCGCGTGGACCTCCTCGATCCGCGCCTCGAGCGCCTCCGGCGTGACATGGTCGCCGAAGCCGTGGGAGGCGGAGTGGTCGGTGACCGCGAGGTACTCGAGGCCGCGCGCGATCGCGCCGTCGGCCATCTGCTCGAGCGTCTGACGACCGTCTGACAGCGTCGTGTGGCAGTGCAGGTCGCCGCGGATGTCCTCCTGGGTCAGCAGGCGCGGCAGCCCAGGGCCTCCGAGCAGTGCAGCCTCGAGCTCGCCGCGGCCCTCGCGCAGCTCCGGCGGGATCCACTCGAGCCCGAGGCGCTCGTAGACCTCCTCCTCGGTCGCGCAGCGCAGCGTCTCGCCGGTCTCGTCGTCGAGGATCCCGTACTCCGAGACGTGCAGGCCGCGCCGCACGGCCGACTCGCGCAGCGCGACGTTGTGGGCCTTGGACCCGGTGAAGTGCTGCAGCACGTTGCCGAACTGGTCGGGCTCGACGACCTTGAGGTCGACCTTCATGCCCGAGTGCGTGAGCACGCGCGCGCCGGCGTCGCCCGCGGACTGGACGGACTCGATCAGCGGCAGCTCGGCCAGCGCGGCCGCCAGGCCGGCCGGATCGTCGGCCGTGGCGATGATGTCGAGGTCCTTGACCGAGTCGGCGAGGCGGCGCAGCGAGCCGGCCACCTCGACGCGCTCCGCGGCCGGGTGCGACCGCAGCGCACCCACGATCTGCTCGGCGATGTTCTGCGCGCGCGAGAGCAGGATGCGCGGCGCAGGGCCGCCCTCGGGCGACTCGGCGAGCGACTTCAGCAGCGTCTCCTCGACCTTCGCGCCGAAGCCGCGCAGCCCGC
>JALYLE010000129.1 GCA_030774375.1 Chloroflexota bacterium
GTGGTGCTGCTGCTGGTCTATTACTTCGCGTGGGCTCGCAGCAGGTTCCAGGGGCCGCGGGTCATGGGCCGCGAGGAGGAGCTCACCGAGATCGAGCGCGAGTTCGAAGAGGCGGCTCGAGAGCTGAAGGAACCAGCTCCGGCCTGACCCACGATCGATCGATGAATGAAGCGCGGGCCGGTCGGGCATCCCGGCCGGTCCGCTCGTCTCATGGAGGAACCTGACACCCATGGCCACCGGGCACGGCAGCCACCCGCGGCGCGACGAGCTGACCAAGTCGATTCGCGATGGCGAGATCGACACGCTGATCGTGGCACTCACCGACATGCAGGGCCGGCTCATGGGAAAGCGCGTCCAGGGGCAGGCCTTCCTCAATGGCGCCGTCGATCACGGCGCGCATTTCTGCACGTACCTGCTCGGCACCGACATGGAGATGAACACGCCGGACGGCTTCGAGCTGATGAACTGGAACACCGGGTACGGTGACTGGATCGCCGATCCCATCTGGGAGACGCTGCGGCGTGTGCCGTGGCTGGACAAGACGGCGATCGTCCTCTCCGACACCGTCGACCATCACGGCGCCGAGATCCCCGTCTCGCCACGCACGGTCCTCAAGCGGGTGGTCGAGAAGGCCGCGGCCATGGGCTTCGCGGTGATGGCCGGATCCGAGTTCGAGTACTACCTGCTGACCGATACCTACGAAGAGGCGAATCGCAAGGGCTACGTCGGCCTCGATCGGTTCGGCTACTACAACGAGGACTACCACCTCCTCCAGGCGACGAAGGGAGAGCCAATCCACGGCAAGCTGCGCAACCTGATGACGGAGGCGCGGATCCCGGTCGAGTTCAGCAAGGGCGAGGCAGCGCCGGGCCAGCACGAGGTGAACATCCACTACAGCGACGTGCTCGAGATGGCGGATCGATCGGTCCTCTTCAAGCATGGAGCCAAGGAGATCGCCTGGCTCAATGGATTCGGCCTGACCTTCATGGCCAAGCCGGACCACACGTGGACCGGCTCCAGCGGGCACATGCACATGAGCCTCTGGGATCCGAAGGGCGAGAAGCCGCGTTTCTTCGACGCCAAGGCCAAGCCGTATGGAATGTCCAAGACGATGCGCCATTTCCTGGGCGGGATGATGGCCTTCGCCCGCGAGCTCGCCATCTTCCACGCGTCGAACGTGAACTCCTACAAGCGCTACGCGGTCGCGTCTTGGGCGCCGGTCAACGTCGTGTGGGGACGCGACAACCGAACCACCGGCTTCCGGATCGTCGGGGACGAGGCCGGCTTGCACATCGAGAATCGCTTCCCCGGGGGCGACATGAATCCGTACCTGGCCTACGCCGCGGTGGTCGGAGCGGGGCTGCTGGGCGTGGAGCGGGGGATCGAGCCGCCCGCTGAGTACCACGGCAACGGGTACGTGGCGACGGGCTGCGATCGAATGCCGCGCGCTCTCCACGAGGCGATTCGCGAGCTCGAGGCGAGCAAGGCGGCGGTGGACATACTCGGCGCCGATGTCGTCGCCCACTACCTGAACGCGGCACGTGTCGAGCAGGAGACCTACGACGCGGTCGTCCACCCGTGGGACCGCGAGCGATACCTGGAGCGAGGCTGATGAGACTGGATGGCAAGGTTGCGCTGATCACCGGCGCCGGCAGCGGGATGGGACGGGTCGCAGCACAGATGTTCGCTTCCGAGGGTGCTCGCGTGGTGGTCGCCGAATTCGCCGAAGCAGCCGGCACCGAGACCGCTGGCCTCGTGACCGACGCCGGCGGAGACGCCACCTTCGTGCAGGCCGACGTCTCGCGCGAGGACGACGCGCGGCGCATGGTCGAGGAGGCGGTTGCCCGGTATGGGCGCGTCGACGTCCTCTACAACAACGCCGGGATCATGCCCGAGGCAGACCACTCGGTGATCGACACGGATGTCGCCATCTGGGACCAGGTGATGGCGGTCAACCTGCGCGGAGTGTTCCTGGGCTGCAAATACGCCATCCCGCAGATGCTCGATCAGGGTTCCGGCTCGGTCATCAATATCAGCAGCTTCGTGGCCCTGCTCGGATGCTCCGTCCCACAGGACGCCTACACCGCGTCAAAGGGTGCCGTGCTCTCGTTGACTCGCTCCCTTGCGGTCCAGTTTGGGGGGCGAGGAGTCCGATCGAATGCCATCTGCCCTGGACCGATTGAGACGCCGCTGCTCATGGACTGGCTTCTGAAGGACGAGGCGGCCAAGCAACTGCGGCTGAACCGCAACCCAACTGGCCGATTCGGCAAGCCGGAGGAGATCGTCAACGTGGCGATCTACCTGGCCAGCGATGAGTCGCGCTGGACGAACGGCGCCCACTTCGTTATCGATGGCGGGATCAGCGTCAACTACTTCTGATCGGGGCGCGTCGCTCATTCGCGCGGCGAGTGAAAGCGCGCCGAAGGGGCGCCTCGGGTGAGGTTCTACGCGCGTGGCGAGTGACAGCGCGCCGAAGAGGCGCCTCGGGTGAGGTTCTACGCGCGTGGCGACTGAAAGCGCGCCGAATAGGCGCCTCGGGTGAGGTTCTAATCGCGTGGCGAGTGACAGCGCGCCGATGAGGTCGTCCAGGAAGCGGTCCGCGAGTAGCTGGCTTCGGGGCGAGCGATAATCAGCGTTCCGCACGCGCAAGGTGAAGCCATGACGATCGAGGCCCGCGCTGCAAGCGAAGTTGCCAACGTGAAGATGATCATCGGTGGCGAAGGAGTCGACGCTGCCGAAGGCAAGACCTTCGACGTCATCAACCCCGCGACTGGCGAGCTGCTTGCGAGGGCCCCGCTCGGTGGCCCGGAAGACGTCAACCGCGCGGTGAAGGCCGCGCAGGCCGCTTTCGACGACCCCAAGGGCTGGTCGACGTGGACCGCATCGAAACGCGGTCGCACCTTGCAAAAGCTGTCCACTCTGGTCAAGGAGCACATCGAGGAGCTGGCGCAGCTCGAGAGCCGCAACGGGGGCAAGCCGATTCGCAACGCTCGCGGCGAGGCGCTCGCGGTGGGGCTCGTCTTCGAGTACTACGCCGGGGCCGCGAACAAGCTCTTCGGCGAGACGATCCCGGTCAGCGCCGGCGGGCTGGACTTCACGCTCCGGGAGCCGATCGGCGTCTGTGGGCTGATCGTGCCGTGGAACTTCCCCATGAACATGGCGAGCTGGAAGCTGGGGCCCGCCCTGGCCGCGGGCAACACGACGATCCTCAAGCCGGCGAGCTACACGCCGCTCACCGCGATTCGTCTGGGCGAGCTGGCCCTGGAGGCGGGACTCCCACCCGGCGTCGTCAACGTGATCACGGGCCCGGGCGGTACCGCCGGCGCGGCACTTGCCGGTCACCCCGGCGTCGGCAAGGTTGCGTTCACCGGCGAGACAACCACTGGGCAGGAGATCATGCGGTTGGCAGCGACCAACGTGAAGAAGGTGAGCCTCGAGCTTGGCGGTAAGAGCCCGAACATCGTCTTTGCGGACGCCGATCTGGAGCGGTTCGCCGCGGAATCGCCGTATGCGGTCTTCGACAACGCCGGCCAGGACTGCTGCGCCCGAAGCCGCATCTTCGTGGAGGCGTCGGCGCACGATCGCGTCGTTGAGCTCTTCACCCAGGCAACGAGCAAGGTTGTGGTGGGTGACCCGGCTGACGAAAAGACGGAGATGGGCAGCCTGGTGAGCGAGCGCCAGCGCGAACGCGTTACCGATTACATCGCTCTAGGCCGCGAGGAAGGTGCGGAGCTCATCTACGGCGGCGAGGCACCTCATGGCGACCCGTTCGATGTAGGCGCATACCTGATGCCGACCATCTTCGACAGCGCCAGGACCGAAATGCGCATCGTGCGCGAGGAGATCTTCGGCCCGGTGGTTTCGATCATCCCCTTCGCAGACGAGGCCGATGCGGTCCGCCTCGCCAACGACACGCCCTACGGCCTCTCCGGATCGATCTGGAGCCGCGACATCGGTAAGGCGCTCCGCGTCGCCAAGGCCGTGCGCGCCGGGGTCCTATCGGTCAACTCGAACAACAGCGTGCACACCGAGGCTCCCTTCGGCGGCTACAAGATGAGCGGGATCGGTCGCGAGCTCGGGATGCACGCCCTGGAGCTCTACACCGAGGTCAAGAACGTCTTTGTCGACCTCACGTAGGTTCGCTCAAAACCGTTGACGCCCCGGCGGGTGGCTCCTATGCTGCCGCCCAGCCTGCCGACCAGCGCCCCGCTGCTGCCCCGCGCCGATCGGCATTTCCTGCGCGACCCCTTTCTCGGCCGGAGGCCACACGTTGTGTGGGGGAGAGGAGGAGACCCTTGACCGCGGACCCAGTGCAAGCGGACCAGGTGGCGCGTGATGATGCGCACCTTCGGTCTCTCGGCATCAAGCCTGAGCTTCGACGCACCCTCGGGTTCCTCTCGAACTTCGCCGTCGCGTTCAGCTACATCAGCGTGTCGACAGGGTCGTTCACCCAGCAGGCAGTAGCGATTGGTGTTGGCGGGCCGCCCTTCATCTGGGGCTGGTTCATCGTGATCATCGGTCAAACCTTCGTCGCGTTGAACTTCGCAGAGCTAGCAAGTCACTTCCCTGTTGCCGGATCGATCTACCAGTGGTCGAAGCGGCTATCGAACAAGACGCTGGGCTGGTTCACCGGTTGGACGTACTTTTGGGCTGGCGTCTTGACCGTGACGGCAGTTGCCGCCACCGTGCCGCTCGTGTTGCAGCCGCTCTTCGGCTTTGACCTGGCCTCTCCAAGTCCAATCGGCAACATCCTGAACATGTGGTCGTTCTTTGGACTTGCTGCACTGGTGACGACGACGGTCGTCAACTCGTTCGGTGTTCGGCTCCTGGCAATTCTGAATAACATTGGCGTCGCGGCCGAGATCCTGGGGATGGTGGTCTTCGCCCTGATCCTGCTCTTCTTCGCGAACCACCAGCCGCCATCGGTCTTGTTCGACACCCACTACACCGAGGGCCTGAGCAACGGCGCAGGTTACTTCCCAGTGTTCATCGTGGGCATGTTCATGGCGCTCTTCGTTGTTTACGGCTTCGACACCGCCGGAACATTCGGGGAAGAGACGGTCGACGCGAGCCGCCATGCGCCGCGTGGCATCCTTTCCGCCATTTGGCTGTCGGGGGTCGTCGGCGTCATCTTCCTGCTGGCCATTACGTTGTCCTTCAAGGATATCGGCGCCGCGGTCAAGGAGGGACAGGCATTCGGCCTCCCGTTTGCGACGACGATCAAGGACAACCTAAGCGCCAAGCTCGTCGGCAACTTCACCTTGGGCGAGCTGTACCTGGTCGTGATCCTCATTGCTGTTTACGTGTGCACGCTGGCAATCCAGGGGGCCACCGTGCGGCTGATGTTCTCGATGGGGCGCGATCGACGCCTGCCATTTGGTAGCACGTGGGGCCATGTGAACAAGACTTTCCGGACGCCGACCAATGCAGCTGTGGGCGTCGGTGTCCTGGCCGCGATTCCGTTCCTCGTGACCGGCGCGTTCGCAGCCTACTATCTCGCAATTGCGGCGACCGGGATGATCTACATCTCGTACTTCCTGTGTAATTGGGGCGTCTGGTCGGCTCGCCGCAAAGGTTGGCCGCACCGGCGCGCATGGTTCACGCTCGGAAGCTGGGGCTCGATCCTCAACATTCTGGCCCTCATCTGGGGCGGCCTGATGATCATTAACATCGGCCTGTGGCAGAGCGACCTGTTCGGAGCCTTCGGCACCGACCTTCGAAGCACCTGGACCAACCCGCCCATCAACTCATTTATCCAGTGGCAGGGCCAGACGCTGAAGGATCTCCCCGCCTGGCCCGTGTTTGAGACGGTTGTGATCTTTGTCGCTGTCGTTGGGCTGATCTACTACGTCATGTCGGGGCAAGGGCGGCGCGAGGACGCCATTCAGGTCGATGCCGCGACCGGAGAGGCAGTCATCGCCTAGCTTCCGATCGCGTCTGGCTGATGGCGAGCGGCTTGGCGCTCCAGCGCCGGCCGCTCGCGCCATTCTCTGGATCTCCATCACATCCGAGGCATCCGCCCGTGACCGATGAGGAGCCGCTCCGCGGTGAACTCGCCGAGACGCTGGTCGCAGCGCTCCAGCGCGTGCCGGAGACGGCCCGCCGCAAGCTGACCCTGACGCCGCTCTCGGGCGGGATCACGAATCGCAACTACCTTGTGACGCCCGCAGATGGCGATGATCGATATGTCATCCGGCTCGCGGGCAACGACACCCATCTTCTCGGCATCAGCCGCGAGGTCGAGCACGCGGCGACCGTGGCGGCGGCGGGAGTTGGCGTTGGCCCGCAGGTGGTCGCCTTCATCCGGCCGGAGGGGTACCTCGTCACCCGCTTCATCATCGGCTCGCCGGTGAGCCTCGAGCAGATCCATCAACCGGACACACTCGCCCGGGTCGTTGACTCGCTGCGTCGGATCCATGGCGGCCCCGCCATTCCCGGGCTGTTCGTCCCATTCCGCATCGTCGAGGCGTATCGAGCCCTCGCCGCGTCGCGCGGCGTGCCCATCCCGCCCGCATGGGACCCGGCGCACGAGGCTGCACGGCGGATCGAGCGCGTCCTCCTTGAGGTGCCAACCGAGCTGCGTCCCTGTCACAACGACCTGCTCAATGCCAACTTCCTGGACGACGGAACGCGCATCCGGATCGTCGACTGGGAATACGCTGGCATGGGCGATCCGTTCTTCGACCTCGCCAATTTCAGCGTCAACCACGAGCTCACGGCGAACGAGGATGCGTACGTTCTGGGTCTGTACGACGGGATCCTGCGGGTCTCGCGCCTTGCTCGAATGGAGCTGATGCGGATCATCAGCGACTTTCGCGAGGCGATGTGGGGCGTCCTGCAGCAGGGGATCAGCACGCTGGACGTCGACTTCGTCGCGTATGCCGACGAGCATTTCGAGCGGCTCCTCAGGCACGCCACCTCACCAGACTTCGAGCGCCAACTCGACGAGGCGGGAGTTGGCTGAGCGCGGCACCGTTCCGGATCGGGCACGGGTCGTGATCATCGGCGGGGGGGTCGCCGGAACGAGTATTGCGTATCACCTGACGGGTTTGGGATGGACCGATGTGGTGCTCGTCGATCGGTCCGAGTTGACGAGCGGGTCCACGTTCCACTCCGCCGGCCTGGTCGGCCAGCTGCGGGCGAGCCCGACGCTGACCCGGATGATGGTCGACTCGGTGGTGACCTACCGGCACCTGGCGGAGGAGACAGGGGTCGACCCGGGGTGGCGCGAGGTCGGTTCGCTGCGCCTGGCGTCCTCGCCGGAGCGGATGGAGGAACTGCGACGGCAGGCGGGCTGGGCGAAGGCCTACGGCTTACCGATGCAGCTGATGAGCGGCAACGAGGCCCACCAGCGCTTCCCGCTGATGAGCACCAACGGTGTGGAGGGTGCGGCCTGGCTGCCGACCGACGGCTATCTCGATCCGTCAGGCCTGACCCGGGCACTGGCCGCCGGCGCGCGGAAGCGCGGGGCACGGATCCTGCCTCACACGCGAGTCACCGGCATTTCGCTCGAGGGCAGCCGCGTCAGCGGCGTCGAGACGGAGCTGGGCGCCATCCGCGCCGAGGTGGTGGTGATCGCGGGGGGCATCTTTGCACAGGAGCTCGGGCGGCTGGCGGGCATAACCATCCCGGTGATTCCCATGGCGCACCAGTACCTCGTGACCGAGCCGATCGTCGGTGTGACGCCGGACCTGCCGCAGCTGCGGGATCCTGACCATCTCGTCTATTTCCGACCCGAGGTGCGCGGCCTTGTGATGGGGGGCTACGAACGTAACCCTGCCCCCTGGTCGCTCGACGGGATCCCCGCCGACTTCAATGGCAAGCTGCTGCCGCCCGACTGGCCTCGCTTCGACGAGATCTCGGCCGGAGCGGTCAAGCGCGTGCCGGCGATGTCCGATGCTGGGGTGAAGCAGCTGATCAACGGCCCCGAGGCCTTCTCGCCGGACAACGAGTTCATCCTGGGCGAGTCGACGGTGCGTGGCCTCTTCGTCGCGGCCGGGCTCTCGGCCCACGGCATCGCCGGCGCGGGTGGACTCGGTCGTCAGCTCGCGCAGTGGATCGTCGACGGCGAGCCGGAGCTCGACCTGTGGCAGATGGATATCCGCCGCTTCGGGGCGCAGTACCGTTCCCGGTCCTACACGCTCGCACGCACGACCGAGGTCTACGCCACCTACTACGACATCCACTATCCGAACGAGGAGCGCACGTCCGGGCGACCCCTGCGCCTCTCGCCCACCTACCCGCGCCTCGCAGCGCTCGACTGCGCCTTCGGCGAGAAGTCTGGCTGGGAGCGCCCCAACTGGTTCGAGTCGAATGCGGCCGCTGGCGATGAAGCGCTCAGACCCCGTGGATGGGCCGGTCAGCACTGGTCGCCCGCGATCGGCGCTGAGGCTCTTGCCACGCGCAGCGCAGCCGCCCTCTTCGACGAGACGAGCTTCGCCAAGATCGAGATCACCGGGCCCGGTGCGCTCACGTTTCTGCAGGGCCTCTGCGACAACGACCTCGACAAGCCGGTCGGCAAGATCACCTATACCCAGATGCTCAATCGGCGCGGCGGGGTCGAGTGTGACTTCACCGTCACTCGGCTCGACCACGAGCGGTTCTTCATTGTCACCGGCACCGCCTTCGGCCACCACGACATCGGCTGGATCCGGCACCACGCCCCAGAGGACGGGACGGTGACTGTCTCCGACATGACCTCATCCCGCGCCTGCCTTGGGCTGTGGGGACCGGCGGCCCGAACCATCCTGGAGCAGGTCACCACCGATGACGTGAGCAACGACGCCTTCCCATACCTGAGCGCGCGTGAGATCGCGGTCGGGCACGTGCCCGTCACGGCCCTGCGCGTGACCTATGTTGGCGAGCTCGGCTGGGAGTTCTACTGCCCCACGGAGTGCGGCCTACTGCTCTGGGACACCCTCTGGGAAGTGGGGCGGCCGCTTGGGATGGTGGCCGGGGGCTATCGGGCCATCGACAGCCTGCGCCTGGAGAAGGGCTACCGAGTCTGGTCCACCGATATCACTCCGGAAGTGACGCCCTACGAGGCAGGGCTTGGGTTCGCGGTACGGCTGAACAAGGGATCGGACTTCATCGGAAGAGAATCGCTGCTCAGGTCGAAGGATGAGCCGATGCGCAGCCGCCTCGCATGCCTGATCCTCGACGATCCGCGTTCGGTGGCGCTCGGCAACGAACCGGTTCGGGTCGAAGGCGAGGTGGTCGGACGGGTCACCTCTGGCGGTTATGGGTTCGCCGTCGAGCGGAGCATCGCATACGCGCTCATGCCGCCCGACCTTGCCGAAGTTGGCCGTCGTGGCGAGGTCGAGGTCTTTGGCGAATGGGTCGGCTGCGAGGTAAGTGCGGAGCCGCTCTACGACCCTGCCGGAGTACGAATCAAGAGCTGAGCGATGCCAGCAGCGCCATGACGGGCATGGCCGCAGCGAACGCGGAGCACAGGACGTCGGGGAGGTCTGGCGAGAGCGCCTCAGACTGCGTCAGCTCGCGCCCAAATGTAATGTCCTTGAGCTTGAGGAGTTCCGCCTCCGGATGGTCGGCCGGAAAGCCTGGCGGGACCCGCTTGAGTCGATCGCCTTCGACCGCCCCAAACTCGCTGACGAAGCCAGGGTCGTTGAGCGCAGCGCGGACACGGTCGGTCTCCTGGACCACCGCCGCTCGCCAGCCTGCGAGCCTCGACGATTCCGGGTGCCACATCCCGCCGCCGACGAACATCTCGCCTGGCTGAAAGTGGAAGTAGCCGCCCGGTCCGTGTTGCTCGCCGACTCCCCACGGGAAGCTCGCAGCGATATTCCTCTTGTACGGCGATTTGTCCTTGGAGAAGCGGATGTCGCGGTAGATCCGCATGGGTGAGTGCGCAGGATCCGAGCTGAGCGGGATGCCGCGGGCTGCGAATAGCTCTTCGAGCGCCACGCACAGCTGCTCGAGCGGGCGCTTCAGGAGGCGCTCGTACTCACCCTTGCGAGGCTGGAACCAGTCTCGACTGTTATTCGTGGCCAGGTCTGCGAGAAATTGGACGGCGTCTGGCTCGAAGCCTGGGAAGGCGCCCGCTGTTTGCATCGACTCTCCTTACTGCGCTATCCCAGCCTAGGCCGGCGCACTAGCGGCGTCTCGGGTCGAGGGCCGTCAGTGGCCTGGCCCCGAGCCGCTCGAAGATTTCGACGGCGGCCTTGCGGTCCTTCTCGAACCCAGCGAGCACCCAGCGATCGAAATGGCATAGCCCCTGCCAGAGCGGAAGGTCGAGCTCTCGCCAGCCGCTGAGCGCATCGGTCCACTCGTGCTCGGCCTCCGACAGCCCGCTGCCCGCTTTCTTGAGGGCGGCCACCGAAGCCCGCAGGGTGTGACGGGTAGCCTCCGCGGCGCGGCCCCAGGTCTGCTCCTCCTCGAGCTCGGAAAGCACTTCTGACGCGGCGTCGATGACGCCGCTCCAGGCCGCGACGCGTCCAGCCAGGGCCAGGGCCGCCGACCGCTCGTACCCCCTGGTCCTGCCGGCAGCAGTGCGGGCCAGGTCAAGGGCGTGGGGCAGGTCGCCTGCAACCATCGCCACCAGTGCTCGTGCGTGATCCACCCAGCCGACTGCCTCGGGATCCAGGTCCGGCTCGAGTGTGCCGAGGCGGTCGATGGGACCTGTCGGATCGGGAACGCCCCGCAAAGCGTTCAGGATCGTGCGGGTCGCAGCGAAGTCGAGGCGGTGGCTGGTCGGCAGCTCTCCTCCGGATCGCTCCTCGAGTGCGGCCACTGCCCAGTCCCAGTCTCCCGTGTCGATCGCCACGATGGTGGCAATGTCGACGAGCTGGAGCGTCATCTCGCGAATCCCGAGCCGCTCTGCGAGCTCGAGTCCGCGCCGGGCCGTCTCGCTCGTCGCGCGCGGATCGTCGCTCACCATGGTCCATGCCAGGTTGTTCAGGGCACGCAACTCGACCGAGCTGTGGCCGCCGGCCTCGGCGTCGCTCATCGCCTGGCGCAGCTGCGCGAGACCCTCCTCGAGATCGCCCTGGCTGGCGCGCGCCGTGCCCAGGGTGACCCGCGCGTCGATCGCCACCGCCTGGGACTCCCCCGACGCATCTGCGGCACCCGACGTCGCCGCGGCCGCAATCGCGCGCTCTGCCCACTCGACCGCCCGCTCAGTGTCGCCGCGCAGCAGGTGAGCCCGGGCGAGCTCAGCGGGCAGCTCCAGTGCGATGGCGTTCCCATCTGAGCCGCTGGACGCGGCGCTCCACGCAGCCTCGAGCTCGGCGAGCGCGGTGCCGCTGCGCTGCGCCTGGAGCAGCACGCTCGCCAGCTGCGCGCGGTTGCGCGCCCCCGCGACGGCGTCACCCTGTGCATGGCGCAGCTCGGTCGCCATTCGGAGGTAGCGCTCCGCGGTCGAGAATCGCGCCGCGGCGCGCGCCGCGATGCCGGCGGACTCCGCCAGGCTCGCTCGCTCCGGCGGGTCGTCCGTGAGATTCAGGGCGTGCTCGAGGTGGGCCAGGGCACGTTGCGGGGCGTGCAGCGCCTGCGCCCGGGTCGCCGCCTGGCGGAGCGCCTCCCGGGCACGGTCGGCGATCGCCGTGTCCTGCGGCTGGTCGGGGCCGGCAGCGGCGTGGGCTGCCAGCAGGTGCTCGGCTATCGGTTCAACGAGGTCCGGCTCGCCAAGCGACTCGAGGTATTCGATCACCGCCAGATGGAGTGCACGCCGCTCCCTTCGCGAGAGGGTGTGATAGGCGACCTCGCGCACGAGCTCCTGGACGAAGCTCAGCTGCCCGCGTCCGGGCGAGCGCGGCTCGTCGTCGACCGCCAGGAATTCGCGCCGGACGAGTGCGCGGATGCCCGAGCTGAGCGTTGTCCGATCGGATCCCACAAGCGCGGCGAGCGCATCGGGTCGGAATCGGCGGCCAAGGACGGCGGCGGTGAGCAGGAGCGAGCGCTCCGGGCCCTGGAGCGCGTCGATCCTCGCGGCCAGGAGCGCGTGCAGGGATTCGGGAATCTCGACCGATGTTCTTGCGCCGGTCACCGGCTCGCCAACCAATGACCGCTCGCCCCGTTCGATGAGCATGCGGGCCATCTCAACCGCGTACAGCGGAACGCCATCGGCGCGCTGTCGAATGCGAGCAGCGACGTCCGCCGTGAGCCCGGGCGCCAGGCTGGCCAGCAGCGTATCGATGGCGTCGTCCCCAAGCCGATCCAGGTGCATGGCCGTGAAATGGGGCAGCCCGGCGCCCCAGGTCGGGCGGGCGTCGAGCAGCTCCGGCCGGCCAAGGGTCATGACCAGGATCGGATGATGACGCGACCAATCGGCCAGGTAGTCGATGAAGTCGAGGAGGCCCGGATCGGCCCATTGGAGGTCCTCGAAGATGAGGACGATGGGGGCCGCTTCTCCATCTGCCTCGAAGAAGCGTCGCCAGGCGGCGAAGAGTTCCTCTCGCTGGCTCTCAACGGTGCCTCCTGGCTCGAAGAGCGCAAGGAGACGCGGCTGCATCCAATCGCGCTCCGCGTCGTCGGGAATGAGACGACCAAGCGTCTCGGCAAGCGCTCGACGCTGGACCTCGGCTGGATCGCCCTCCGAGATCCCCGCACTCCGACGGACCATCTCCGCCAATGGCGCGAACGCGATTCCCTCGCCGTATCCGGGCGCCCGTCCCGCGTACCAGGCGGGCCGTGGCATCGCTTCGCCGGGTGCGTGCTCGAGCTCCCAGGCGAGCCGGCTCTTCCCGATGCCGGCGATGCCGACGAGCGAAACCACCTGCAGCCGGCGCTCGCTGGCGACCGATGCCACGAGCTCTTTCAGGGCGCGTAGCTCCGCATCGCGCCCGACGAATGGCCCGCGATGGCCGGTTCGCGATTCGCTGCTCACGTGCGGCGCTATTGCGACCGCGCGCCACGACGCCACCGGCGCCGCCTTGCCCTTCAGAGTCAGCTCCCCTGCGGGCTCGAAGACGACCGCCTCACCCACGACGCGTCGAGTAGCCTCGTCGACCAGTACCGTCCCGGGCGTCGCCTCGCCCTGGAGTCGGGACGCGGTGTTCACGAGGTCGCCGGTCACCATCCCTTCGCCGGCGGCATCGAGCGTCACGGCCGCCTCTCCAGTGGTCACCGCGCCGCGTGCCATCAGATGACCGCTGCCGGGCGAGGTGAGCATGGTCTCGACATCTGCGACGACCTCGAGCGCCGTGCGCACCGCCCGCTCGCCGTCGTCCTCGTGGGCAATTGGGGTTCCCCAGACGGCCATCACGGCGTCACCGATGAACTTCTCGAGGGACCCGCCGTAGTGCGCAACGGTCGCTCGCGCAGACTCGAAATACCGCGACTGGATTTCGCGCACGTCCTCCGGATCGAGGGACTCCGAGAGCGTGGTGAAGCCTTCAAGGTCGAGGAAGAGGACCGATACCAAGCGCCGCTCCGCAAGGGGTCGGGCGCGCTCCGCGATGGCTCGGACGGGCGCTGGCGGTTCAGGCGATGGCGATGGAGCGGGGTCGATGGTTACGTCCTGGCTGTCGGTAGCCGATGGGGCCAGGGCAAGTCCGCACGACGGGCAGAAGCGAAAGTCCGGCGGGTTCTGTGAGCCGCAGCTGGGGCAGATCATGACCTGAGCCGTCATGGGGTCAGGAAGGAGGTCAGGCGGCAGCGCTCCTGACCGATTCGCGAAACGGCGACACTGTCGCCGTCAATCTCCGGCCTCTCCGGAGGCCTCTTCCTTGACAATCGTGAGTCCTACGGTCTTCGGATTTGTCGACGCGACGACCGTGGCATGCATGATGAATCGGTACAGCGTCTTTTCGTGGTTCACGACCATGGTCGAGATGCGCGGCAGCTCGCGCTCGTCGTCGTCGCCAGGAATGATCCCGGAATCTCGAAGTGCGACCACTGGGTCGTGAATCAGCAGCTCTGCGTATTCGGCTCCCTTTTTTAGCGCGAGGTCCTGATCATTCGTCACGTCCAGATTTTCCAGGGACGCCGCGCCTGGGCTCGGCAAGGCCCGGTACCAGAGCTTGAAGGCGGGCGCGAGCTTGTCCGGCGTGACGTCCTGCCATTCGGATGGGACCCCACGTTCCGCGTACATGCCTTTAAGGGTCTCGTCGTCCAACATAGTCCTATCTCCTGGTGAGCTCCGGGGCGCTGATCATAGGCGCGGCGGATACCCCTGCCTAGACGTTCAGACCAGCGCGCT
>JALYLE010000130.1 GCA_030774375.1 Chloroflexota bacterium
CGAGCGATCGAACGGCACGATCGAGCTCTGCCGCGTCGCCAAATGCGAGCCGGATGTGGCCACCTGGGACGAGGCGCTTGAGTTCATTCGGCGTCCCCTCGGCAACGAGCTTTCCGTGGTCGAGGACGCCGATCCGGTGGGCGAGCCGATCCGCCTCCTCCAGGTATTGCGTCGTGAGAAAGATGGTGACGCCGCCGGCGACGAGATCGCGGATCGTCTGCCACATCATCCGGCGGCTACGCGGATCGAGCCCTGCCGTCGGCTCGTCGAGGAAAATGATCCCCGGGTTGCCGACGAGGGTCATTGCCAGATCGAGCCGGCGTCGCATGCCCCCGGAGTAGTTCACGGCAGGCTTCTTCGCCGCATCCACGAGATCGAAGCGCTCGAGCAGCTCATCTACCCGTCGGCGACCCTCGCGCTTGCCGAGGTGGCGCAGGTCTGCCATCAGCTGGAGGTTCTCCTCGCCGGTGAACAGCCCGTCGACCGCCGAGAACTGACCGGTGAGACCGATGACAGCGCGAACCGCATCGGGCTCGCGCGCGACGTCATGGCCGGCGATCTCGGCATCGCCGCCATCGGCGCCGATGAGAGTCGACAGGATGTGGACTGTCGTCGTCTTGCCGGCGCCGTTCGGCCCGAGGAGCGCGAAGACCGTGCCTTCGGCGACCTCGAAATCAACGCCGTCGAGTACGACCTGCCTGCCGTACGACTTGCGCAGCCCGACGGCCTGGATCGCAGGCCGCGATCGCGTGCTCGTCATCGCACACCCCCGCGGACGAGCTCGAGGCGAGCGCGCGAGTCAGATGTCGAGGTCCTCGACAACGGGCTGCTGTGCAGAGCCGGCCACCATGTCGAACAGCTGCGGAGGGATCCGCGCCCGAAGCTCGTCGAGCGTCTCGAAGACCTCGAGGGTCGACTCGCCGGGCGTCGTCCCGTAGCTGACGTTCCAGTCGAGGCCGAGTTGAGCCCGCCAGCCAGCTGGCTTGCCCTCGCGATCGACCATGGTGAAGTCCGGGCTACGCTCGACATGGACGACGAACTTGCCGGTCCGGCCACGGTAGACCCGGAAAGTCTCGACGCGGCTGGTCGTCGTGTTGAGCCACTCGCCCAGGAGGACTCCGGTGAATCGCACCTTGCGGCCCGGCTTCGGCCCGACACGAACGGTGATCTCGTCGAACCCCTCCTGCAATCCCTCCTCGACGTCGACGTAGCGACGAAGGGCAGCCGTGATCGCGGCCGAGAGGTTGTCTCCGGCGAGCTCCTGCGCGCGCTGATAGAGAGGAAGGTCTCCCTCCGAAACGTAAACAGTCTTGTTTGGCACCTGAGCATCGTAACTCCTATCGAAGGGTGGCACTATACGTAGGAGTATACGCATATCGCCCTCAGAGTGCAAGTGGAGGGACGCGCAGGCGCGGCTGATAGGCCCGTGGAATGGCCTACGAACGACGCACGGGCCAAGGGCTACTCGCTGTCGACGTGATCTAGTAGGTCGGGCGGCGGCTCATCGGCGAAGCCGAATTCCTTCGCCATCCCCCAAAAGGGTTGCTGGGGGGTTGTAAGGGCGGCGCCTACAACAGCAGGAACCAGTATCGGGCTGTCGCCATGGCGGTCGCCGCGATGCCCACCAGGACGAGCACGACCACACCCAGCGGCTTGAGCACGCCCTGCGAGCGCGCGAGCAGTGCCTGCTCTTCAGGGGTGGGAGGCCGTCGTTCTGCTTCCAGTAGGCTGCCGATGGCCACCACGCGCCTAGTGGTCGGATACCCGACCAAGACGAACACCAACAGCGCCAGCAACCCGGCCACGCCGCCGACCGTGAACCCAATACCGGGTGCTCCGAATACAAAGCTGAGCTGCAGACCGCCCGAGTCCCTCAAGAACAGAATGCCGCCTGCGATTCCGGTGAGCAGGGCGGCGCCCAGGACGGCGTCGAGGAACCGCCGATCACGGAGCACGTGCAGCATGACCCTTTGTCCTTCGGACCCCAGAGCGAGGGCAGCGGGTTGGACGAACACGAAGTTGGTGAAGACCGAGCCGAACCAGAACGCGCCGCTGAGGATGTGAATGAGCCGCAAGACAATGATGTCCACGTCACCTCCTGCGCATCACAACGACCGTCGCTCGAGTTGCATCTGGTTACTTGGCGCTATACAGGCAGTATGCGTCACAACCCCTAGCGCTAATCGAGGCGTGAATCGGCGGCACGGCTGACGTAAGAACTGGACAAGTTCAACGCAGCCCTCTAAGTCCCCCCGGTAATTGCCGAGGGGTTAGGGGTTACTTCGCGTCGGCTGCTCGCAACAGTTCGTCGACCTCGATCTTGCCCATCTTCAGCATCGCCTCCATCGCCCGGCGTTCTCGCTCAGGGTCCGGATCCTCGAGGAGTCGGTTGAGCTCCAGTGGCACGATCTGCCAGGACAGCCCGTATCGGTCCTTGAGCCAGCCACAGGGACCCGCCTCGCCTCCGTCTGCGGTCAGGGCGTCCCAGAGCCGGTCGACCTCAGCCTG
>JALYLE010000131.1 GCA_030774375.1 Chloroflexota bacterium
ACCGCCGCGCGGCTGAAGGCGTGGGCGTGGACGGTCACCCCCTTGGGCGCTTCGCCGTAGCCCAGGATCTTCAGCGGCAGCTTCTTGTTTCGCAGCAGCCCGTCATGGACGAGCACGTCCGGGGTGACGAGCGTCCCCTCCGCCACCTCTGCCAGCTTCGCCAGGTTCACCGGTGCGTACTCGACGCGGAAGCGGTTCTTGAACCCATGCAGCTTGGGGGTGCGGATGTGGAGCGGCGTCTGCCCACCCTCGAACCAGGGCTGAATCCCGCCGCCGGCGCGAGCCTTCTGGCCCTTGGTGCCGCGGCCCGCGGTCTTGCCGCGACCGGAGCCGTGACCGCGCCCGACGCGGCGTGGCGGCTGATGGGCACCCGGCGCGGGGTGCAGATCGTGGAGCTTCATCTAGTTCCCGTCCCCTTTGGTGGCGGAGCTTCCTTCCACTTCCAGAAGGAACGCTACGCGGCGCAGCATGCCGCGATTCTCCGGCGTATCGGCGATCTCCACGGTCTGGTTGAGCCGATGCAGCCCGAGCGCCCGGATCGTCCCGCGCGCGGCCGCATTGTGCCCGATCAACGACTTGATCCAGGTCACCCGGAGGGTGCGGTCCGCCTGGGACCGCTGGCGCCTAGCGGCCACGACCGCCTCCCATCGGGAAGGCCGGGGCCGGTCGCTCGATCACCTCGTGCGGCTCGCGGGCCGCCTCGGCACCCCGCTTGCCAAGGAGCTCCTCGGCGGTCTTGCCCCGGGCCCCCGCAATCACATCCGCGGAGCGCATGGATGCCAGGCCAGCGACGGTGGCCCGCACCACGTTGACCGGGTTCGTGCTGCCCATCGACTTGCTGAGCAGGTCGCGGATGCCGGCCACCTCGACCACCGAGCGGACCGAGCCACCGGCGATCACGCCCGTCCCGGCTGAGGCGGGCTTGAGGATCACGCGAGTGGCGCCGAAATCGCTCGTCACGGCATGCGGAATCGTGGCGCCCACCAGCGGCACCCGGATCAGGTGCTTCTTGGCGTCCTCGACCCCCTTGCGGATCGACTCGGGGACCTCGTTGGCCTTGCCCAGGCCGGCGCCTACCACGCCGTTGCCGTCGCCCACGACGACCACCGCACTGAAGCTGAAGCGGCGCCCGCCGCGGACCACCTTCGCCACGCGGTTGATCTGGACGACCTTCTCTTCGAGGTTGAGCTTGGTTGGATCGATTCGTGCCATGGTTCCTCCGCTCTACAGGTCGAGGCCGCCCTCGCGGGCGCCCTCGGCGAGCGAGCGAACCCGCCCGTGATACCGGTAACCGCCCCGATCCAGGACCACGGACTTCACGCCGGCGGCCTTAGCGCGCTCCGCCACGGCCTTCCCAACCGCGTGCGCCGAGTCCGCCTTGCCGGGGCCCGCCGCCAGTCCGGCCTCACGGCTTGAGGCTTGGGCGAGCGTTCGTCCGGTCGTATCGTCGATGACCTGGGCGTAGATGTACTTCGCGCTGCGGAAGACGGAGAGGCGTGGCCGATCCACGGTTCCCGTCAGGCGCAGACGGATGCGTGCGTGTCGCTTGCGACGCAGCGCGTCGCGTGCTGGCTTGGTGATCATGACTACTTCCCGGTCCCGACCTTTCCGGCCTTGCCCGCCTTGCGCAGGATCTGCTCGCCGGCGTATCGGATCCCCTTACCCTTGTATGGCTCCGGCTTGCGCCTGGATCGGATGTGCGCCGCGATCTGGCCTACCAGCTCCTTGTCGGCGCCGATCACCGCCAGTCGGGTGGGCGTCTCGAGTGTGAAGCGGATGCCCGGCGGCGGATCGACTTCGACCGGGTGCGAGTAACCGAGCGCCAGCACGAGCTTCTCGCCCTGCAGCTGTGCGCGGTACCCGACGCCGGAGATCTCAAGGTTCTTCGTGAAGCCGGTGGTGACGCCGGTGACCATGTTGTTTAAAAGCGTCCTGGTCAGCCCATGCAGAGCCCGATGGCGTGGCTCGTCGCTGGGACGAATCACCCGCAGCGTCCCGTCCTCGCGCTCGATCCGCATCTCGGGGTGCAGGTCCCGCTCGAGCGTCCCGAGCGGTCCCTTGACCGTCAGCCGGTTTCCCACCTGCGTGAACTCAACCCCGCTGGGGAGCGCAATCGGCATACGACCGATACGTGACATCGTTCGCTCCCTTACCAGACGTAGCAGAGGACCTCGCCGCCAAGGTTCAGTTTCCGGGCCTGCGACCCGGTCATGATCCCGCGCGAGGTGGAGAGGATGGCCAGACCGAGCCCGCCCAGGACGCGCGGAATCTCGGTCTTGCGCGCGTAGACGCGTAGGCCTGGCTTGCTGATCCGCTTGAGGCCGCTCACCACCGGCGTGCGCCCCTCGACGTACTTCAGGCGAACGGTGAGCTGGTCCTGCACACCGTTGGCCGCGGTCGACCAGGAGTCGATGAATCCCTCGTCGGCCAGGATCCGCGCGATCTCGCGCTTCACCTTGGACGACGGGATGGTCAGCTCCTTGTGCCGCGCGGCGCTCGCATTGCGGATCCGCGTCAGCATGTCGGCGATCGGGTCGGTTGAGTTCATTGTGCTTGTGTAATCTCCTCGACGGCGGTTCGCGCCGCGCTCCTGCGCGGGAGGCGCCTACCGCTGATGGGCCGCCAGATGGCGGCGGTGGTATCGGGCCGGAGGTCTACCAGCTCGACTTCGTCACGCCCGGGAGCTGCCCTTCGAGGGCGCGCTCGCGGAAGCAGATGCGACACATGCCAAATCGGCGCATGTAGCCACGGGGCCGCCCGCAGATCGCGCAACGATTGTGCTGCTGCACCGGGAAGCGCGGCGCGCGCAGCGCCTTGGCGATCATCGACTTCTTTGCCATGTCCTTGGTTTGCGTCCTTCCGCTACGGGGTGCGCCGTCAGGCGCTCTGGAACGGCATGCCCATCAGCTGGAGGAGCTTGCGCCCCTCCTCGTCGGTGCGTGCCGTGGTGATGATGCTGACCTCGAGGCCCCGGAGCCGATCGATCGAGTCGTAGTCGACCTCCGGGAAGACGAGCTGCTCGCGCAGGCCGAGGCTGAAATTGCCGCGCCCGTCGAACGACCGGGTCGGGATCCCGCGGAAGTCGCGGATCCGGGGCAGCGCCAGGTTCACGGTGCGCTCCAGGAAGTCATACATGCGCTGCCCGCGGAGCGTCACCTTGGCGCCGATGGGCATCCCGGTGCGCAGTCGGAATTGTGCGATCGAGCGCTTGGCTCGCGTCACGATCGGCTTCTGGCCAGTGATCGTGGCCAGGTCGCGCGTCGCTGCGTCGATCGCCTTGGCATTGAGGATCGCCTCGCCCAGGCCAACGTTGACGACGATCTTGTCGACGCGCGGGATCTGCATTGGATTGCCGTACCCAAACTCGCGCTGCAGAGCGGGTCGCACCTCGTCGTGGTAGCGCTGGCGCAGCCCGACGTAGGTCGGCTGCTCGTAGGCGGCGCGGGCCGCCGTACGCCCTCCCTTGGGCTTCGGCGCACCCTTGCCCCCGGGCGCAGCCGTGGCCTCCCGCGCAGCCGTGGCCTCCCGCGCGGCAGTGGCCTTCCGCGCAGCCGTGGCCTTCCGCGCAGCCGCGGGCTTGGACGTGGGTTTCGCCTCCGCTGCCGGCTTGAGGCGCGCCCGCGCGCCAGTTGCCGCACTGCGCCCCGGCTTGGCTGGCGTGGCTGCTGCCTTGGAGGTGTCTGTCGCGTCAGGGTCGACCTTCGCCGCCGTCCGCCGCGGGCTCTTCGCTTCAGGGCTCACTTCGCCACCTCGAGCTGCTGACCGCAGTGCCGGCAGACGCGAACGCGCCGGACATGCTCGCCGCCCTCCAGGGTCTGGTGCGCGACGCGCGTCGGCTTGTCGCAGTGGGGGCAGACGACCTGCACGTTGCTGATGTGCATCGGCACGGGCAGGTCGAGGATCCCCGCCTGCTGCGTCCGCGTCCGGGGTCGCTGGTGCTTCTTGGCCATGTTGATTCCCGGCACTACGATGCCGAGGCCCCGCTTGGTGCGCTCGACGCGCTCCACGGTGCCCCGCTTGCCACGATCCTTGCCTGCCAGCACGAGCACGGTGTCGCCCTTCTTCACGTTCGCCATCTCAGAGCACCTCCGGCGCGAGCGAGACGATCTTCATGTAATTGCGCTCGCGCAGCTCGCGGGCGACCGGCCCGAAGATGCGCGTGCCGCGCGGACTGCCCTGCGGCGTGATGAGCACCGCCGCGTTCTCGTCGAAGCGAATGTGGCTCCCGTCCGGGCGCCCGTATTCCTTCGTGGTGCGGACGATGACGGCTCGCACCACGTCGCCCTTCTTCACGCCGGAGTTGGGGAGCGCCTGCTTGACGCTCGCCACGATGACGTCACCGACCTCGGCCGTGTCGCTCGCCGAGCGGCCAAGGACGGTGATGCACATCAGCGTTCGCGCGCCGGTGTTGTCCGCGACGCGCAGCCTGGTCTGCCGACGGATCATGCCTAGCCCACCAACTCCTCGCTCGAACCGCGCGCCACGATCTCGACCACGCGCCAGCGCTTCTCACGCGAGAGCGGCCGGCTCTCCTCGATGCGCACGGTGTCTCCGACGCGCGCCGCGTTCTCATCGTCGTGTGCCTTGAACTTGCTCGAGAGGCGAACGACCCGCTTGTAGATCGGATGCCGCCGAAGCCGTTCCACGCTCACGACCACCGTCTTGTCCATCTTGTCGGAGATCACGCGTCCGACCTTGGTTCGTCGCTTGGTCCGCATCAGCTGCCCTTCTCCGTCGCGCTGTCGGCGGCCTCGGCCGATTCGGTAGCGGTGCCTACGGATGGGCGCGTCGCAGCGGCGGCCCGCGCGCCGCTCAGGACGGCATCGCCATTCGCGTGGCCGTCAGCGCGCCGCCGCTCGGTCATGACGGTGAGGATCCGGGCGATTCGCTGACGGGTCGCCGGCAGCCGGCTGTAGTTTTTCTCCTGGCGCGTGGCCAGGTCGAATCGGATCTTCCAGAGCTCCTGCTTGGCGTCCACCAGGGCCGCCTGCAGGTCGGTGTCAGAGAGGGCCCGGATCTCATTGATGTCCATGCTCGAATCCCTCCTTGACGACGAATTTCGCGTTGATCGGCAGCTTGTGGCTCGCCAGGCGCATCGCCTCGCGGGCGATCGGCTCCGGCACGCCCGCCATCTCGAACATGATCCGTCCGGGCTTGACGACCGCGACCCAGTGGTCCGGAGCGCCCTTGCCCGAGCCCATGCGGACCTCGGCCGGTTTCTTGGTAACTGGTTTGTCGGGGAAGACGCGGATCCAGATCCGCCCGCCGCGCTTGACGTGGTGGGTCATTGCGCGTCGTGCCGCCTCGATCTGGCGGCTCGTCAGCCAGCAGACCTCCTCGGCCATCAGGCCAAAGTCGCCAAAGCTGACCGTCGTGCCACCCTTCGCCATCCCGGACCGACGACCGCGCTGCACCTTGCGGTGCTTGACCCGCTTCGGCATCAACATCGGCTCAGGCCTCCGCCGCCGGAGGGGTCGTCCCGGATCGCGCCTTCGAAGCAGGTTCAGCAGTGGCGGTGGCCATTGCGCTGGCCGCCGCGGCTCCGCTCGAGCCGGCCATAGCAGCCGCGCTCCCTGAACCAGCCGTCGACGCCGCGCGCCCACGGGTGCCGCGCCCCCGCCGCGCCTCGCGCGGCTCGGTGCGGGCCGCGCCCGGTAGCTCGCCGAGCTGCTCGCCCCGGTAGATCCAGACCTTGACGCCGATCCGCCCATACGTGGTCCGCGCGTGCACGACGCCGTAGCTGATGTCCGCGCGCAGCGTCCCGAGCGGGATGCG
>JALYLE010000132.1 GCA_030774375.1 Chloroflexota bacterium
AACTGGGCACCGGCGCGCCGCATCTGGCGCCTGACCCTCACCCTGCCGGTGTTGAATGCCGCACGTGAGGTCCACTTCCTCGTCTCCGGCGAGAACAAGGCAAACGCGGTGAGCCACATTCGATCTGGCAGGAGCAGGCTGCCGGCAGCGCGGGTTCACGCGCAGCGCACGATCTGGATCCTCGACCGCGCAGCCGCGGGGGAGGCGGGAGCGGCCGCATGAGCGCCTGGCTGTGGCTGGCCGGCCTGGTGCTGACTGCCGCAGGCGCGTACGCGGCCGGCTGGCCGGCGTGGCGCAGCTTTCGTGGCCGCGAGTCGCGGGACCTCAACGCGGAGCGCTACCTTGCCTGGCGCGGGCGCGCCACGCGCGGGACGCGCGTGTCGGCGCGTGAGGGACTAACCGGCGAGGAGCGGCGCCGGCTCTACCTGGCCGGCGCATTGGCGGCCGTGGCGGTCATCTGCCTCGTCGGCTTCTTCGCGTCGACCTGAGACCAGGCAGAAGGCGAGGCGCCCCGGAGGGCGCCTCGCCTTGCGTGCTCGTCCCGGATTCACCGGGATCGGTCAGGTTCAGAAGTGCACGGTCGCCTCGTTGGAGCAGACCGATGTGCCGGCGTTGCAGATCTTGTAGACGAACGTCGTGCCCTTCTTGATCTTCTTGCCAAGCGCATCGGTGTAGGCGCCGTCATTCGGAGTGGTGACGATCAACGTCCCGTTGCGGAAGACATCCACGCTGGGGCCGGTGGCTCCGGTCCAGGTCAGGTCAGCGTAGAAGCTCCCCGCGGTCTTGCGACCGACAGCGGCCAGGCTGATCTGGGCCACCACGCTCATGTGCACGGGCACGTGGATCTCGGGCCGCACTGGGTCGGAGGTCGAGATCAGCAGCGTGGCGTCGTACTCTCCGACCACCAGCCCGGTGGCGTCGACCGTGACGTCGACCGCCATCGAGCTGTCGGGTCCGACGGTGCCGGATGCTGGCGACTCCGAGAGCCAGGGCACGTCGGACCGGATCGTCGGGCACGTCTCGCTTCCGATGTCGCGGAAGAAAGTGCGCCCGGTGATGCCCAGCGACGTGTTCAGGTTGGCGCCGCCGACGCTCCACACCTCACCGTCGTAGACGCCGGTGCTGGTGCAGTAGCCGCCGTTGTTCGCGGAGAGGGCGATCGGCAACGAGTCGGTCGCCGCCCAGGCGCCTGCCGGCCAGCCACCGGTCGTCAGCCGCTCCACCGTGGTGGAGGCGTCGAACGGACCGCCGGCGTCGGCGTCACCCGCGATCGCATAGAGCGCCGTGTCGGTCGCGGCCAGGGCCAGGTCGGCTCTCGCGCTCGCGAAGGTCGCACCCGTGGTCCACGTGTCGCTGATCAGGTCATAGCGCTGGGTCACGTTGGAGTTGCTCGCCGGCGAAGAGTCGTTCCAGCCACCCACTACGTACACGTACTGGGCCGCCTGAACGAAGCCGGGAGTTACTGCCGCCGCAGCCATCATGGCCCCGGTGCCGGTCCAGGTGTCTGTCGCCTCGTCGTAGATGTTGACCGCGTTACTGGTCCCATCAAAGTTGAAGTCGCTGTCTCCTCCGATGAGATAGATCTTGCCGTTCCAGGCACCGGCCGCCGCGCCCCACACGTTGCGTGGCAATGGCGCCGCGGTGGTCCAGGTGTTGGTGCCGATGTCGTAGACGAAGTGCTGGTTCGTCCCATCGCCGCCCATGACGTGGATCTTGCCCGCATCACAGGTGGCCGTCGGCCCCTCGCTCGCCGCCGGAACGTCCGCCAGCTGCGTCCATGCATTGGCGCTGGCCGAGTAGACCCACGCCTTGACACTTGGGGTGAACGTGCTGTCGACGCCACTGAACACGTAGAAATGATCACTGTCGCCGTCGCATTGCGCATGCGCGTAGCGCACGGCGCCGCTGGGCAGGTCATTGCCGCCGAACCAGCCCGGCACCTTGGGTTCGCGTGCGAGGCCGCTCTTGCCGGCGACCGACCGCACGCTCTGCGGGCCAACCGGGGCCGGTGCCGAGAAGGTTGGCGTGGCGTGGTGGCCGGCGGCCAGTGGGGCGAGCGCGTACGCGGTCTCGTCGATCGAGAAGGTGTACCCCTTCGCCGCCGGATCGTTTGTCAGGTTGAGCTGCGCGGTGAGCGACTCACCGGTGCTCAACGTCAGATCGAAGCTCGTTGGGTTGGCATCGGCGCATGGCGCGTCGAGGCGCAACGTGAAGTCCTCTGTAGTCGTCTGGCCAGGGTTGATGGCCACGCCGGCGTGCGTCTGGTCGACCCAGCCGGCCTTGTGGACGGTGATGATCAGCGGACTGTTGGCGGAATCCATCCACCACGTGTAGTAGCCGTTGGCATCGGTCTTCAGGTCGAAGTCCTGCGTGGTGCCGTCGACGTGCACGGCCGCATTGGCCAGTACAGCACCTGGGGTGTCACAGCGTTGCAGGCCGACCACCGTCCCCTGGAGCTTGCCCCAGCTGGCCGGCGGCGTGACGTGCATCGTCGCGCCCACCGGCAGAACCGTGTACGGGGTGTTCTCCTTGAAGGTGAGCTGGGCCAGGTAGTCGCCCGGCTGCGTCACCTCGGCGACGCCCGCGTCGAAGTGGACCGCCACGTCGACGCTGCCGCTCGCCGGTACGGTGCCGGAGGTCGGATCCTCGCTCAGCCAGGTCACGTCCGTGGGGGCACCGCAGACATCGAGCCCGGGCAGAACCTCAGCGTCTGCGACCGGGCTGAATCCACCGATCGAACCGCCAACCCTGTAGAAGCCGCAGGCGCTCGCGCCACGGTAGAGGACGTTGTTGGAGTTGGGGATCGGCGACCAGCTGTCCGAGCCTGGATCGTAGGCAAAGCCCTCGTTGGTGATCGTGGAGAAGTTGTTCGTGACCCCGCCAGAGATGAGCAGCATCCCGTCGGCAGCCACGGAACCGCCCGCCCACCGCGTCTGCGGCAGGTTGGCGATGGGGCTCCAGCTGTCAGAGCCTGGGTCGTACACGTATCCGTGCATGGATTCGCCAAGTGCATCGGAGACGCCGCCACCGCAGTAGATCAATCCGCCGATCTGGCCGCAGTGGGTCCATGAGGTGACCTCCGGATATGAGGCCGCGGTCGACCAGCTGTCGGCCGCAGTGTCGTAGACGAACACGTTGTTCGCACCGCAGCCGGACTGGCAGCCGCCGATGACGTAGATCTTGTCGCCCACGGTCACCGCAGCGGCAGCCGCGAATGCGGTCGGAACGCTCGTCCCGGTCGTCCAGGTATTGGTGGCGGGGTCGTAGATCTCGAGCTTGGTGTCGAGTATGCCGCCCGGATCCCAGCCGCCCACGACATAGAGCAGGCCGTTGGCAAAGGCTGCGGCCGGCTTCTCGCGAGCGTCGCCCATGTTGGCGATGGCGCTCCAGCTGCTGGTGCCGGGGTCGTAGACATACCCGTTGGCGATGATCGCGCCACCGTTGAAGCCGCCGACGGAGTAGACCTTCCCGTCGAGTGCATCGGCGGTGTTGTCCATGATCGCCTGCGGGTAGTCGGCGATACCCGTCCACGGCGGGGCATTCGGCGGCCTCGGCGGCTCTTCGTCTTCGCCGCCCCCACCAGTCCCCTTTTCAAGGCCGGAGAAGAACGGCGAGTAGATTCCGCCCACCCGCGTGACGCGGGCGCCCTTCAGACCGAGGATGGTGCTGCCCAGGTTCCGCTCGCCAATTTCGAAGTCAGCCGCAGCGGTTCCGTCATTGCTGATGGTCAGCGTCCGATCCGCGGTGCCACCCATCGGGACGGTCACCTCGAGCGAAGTCGGATCGACAACCAGGTGGCCCGCGCCGAGAGCGAAGTCCTGCCCGACCACGTCGTCGGCAACCACGTTCACCGTTTCGGTGTCAGCGCCGTAGTCGGTCTTGGTCGCGGTGAACGGGTGGCTCCCGGTCAGCGTCGAGAAGAGGATGTAGAAGCCGTCATCCAACCCCGGATCGGTCGGCGTCGGAGCCGATGTCGCGGTGTCGGCCGGGGCGTCGTCACTCGTGATCGTCGCACCGTTGATGGCGTCGCCGGTGATCGTGTCTGTCACGTCGCCGACGACCAGGCCACCTGGTATCGGACCACAGCTCGCCGTCGCGCCGACGACGACGTTGTCCACCTCCCACCACCAGGCCCACGTGGCGTCGTAGTAGTGGAAGCGGACCTTGACGTTGGCCTGGTTGGCCGCCGCCGGAATGTCGACCTGCTCCAGGTCGGGTCCTCGTGCGTCCGAGGTCCGGCGCCAGACATTGGTCCAGGTGGTTCCGCCGTCGATCGAGAGGTCGACGTCCGCGGTGTCGCCGAGATTGCGATAGTCGTTGTTGAAGCTGATGATCGGGCTGGCGATCGCGCTCAGGTCGATCACCGGGCTCACCAGCGAGGTGTCCTCGGAGTTGCCCGGGCCATAGTGGTCGCTGTCCATTATGGCGAACCCGGCGTCACCACCCGTCAGGTTGCCGCGGTGGCCCTGGTCGTCGAAGGTCCAGACCATGCCGTTGTTCAGGTTGTCGTCGATGGACCAGCCGTCCGGCAGGGCACCGGTGTTGAACCGCTCGAAGAGGCCGTTCGCCACGAAGCCATAGCCGAGGGCATCGCAGCTGCCGGTGTCCACCTGCAGCGCAAAGTCCTGCGTGGCGCTATCGGGCGGGAACTGGAGAGGCCTCGCCTCCTCGTTGTATCCGATGCCCATGGCGTTGACGTGGAAGACGAACGGGGTGCTCTCGACGAGCGTGACTGCGTAGTGGCCGGTGACCGGATCGGTGAAGACCGGACCGCCGGGATACCCGTCGATGCTGATCCGGGCGTAGAGCGGCCAGCCATGGCCGGAGCCATCGGTCACGGTGCCGCTGACCTCGATGGGAGGCACCGGATCGAGCGCGAAGTTCAGGGTCGTGGTGTTGCCATCGGTGATCGCGACGCCATTCACTGTCTGGCTGGCGAAGCCGTAGGCCGAGGCCGTCACGTCGTAGGTGTCGACCGGCAGGACGACCGAGTAGTGGCCGGTCCCATCCGTCGTGGTCGAGATTGCGCCGGCCGCGACCTGGGCATTCGCAATTGGGTCATTCGTCGCCGAGTCGGTGACCTGTCCCCCCAGCGTGCCCGTCGGACCGAGAGTGCAGTTCGGGAACTTGAAATGGCCGATACGCGTGTGCCAGTCGGCGACGCTGGTGGTGATCAGGTACTCGTTCGTGTACCAGAAGGTGCACCCATCGGTGGGGTCGAGGGTCAGCGCCGAGTAGTCTCCCCAGCGGGCGGCCGGGTGGGTCTGTGACCCGGTGCCGGCGATCATCTCGCTCTCGCCCTGGGCCAGCTGGCCTGCAGGATCCGAAGCGAGGCGTCCCGCGGCCCGGATCGACGGGAACGTCTGGCTGCTCGACACCGAGTAACCGACGGCGAGGTTGCCGGAGGCATCCATCGCGGCGCTCCCCATCCAGCGGTCGTCGCTATCCGGGGCAAAGGTTCCCTGCTGGAAGATCGACCACGCCGATCCGTCGTTGCGCACCTCGTACCAGCGCACGCCGGCATGGTCGGTGCCATCCACGTCGACGGTGTGGTTGGCCACGAGGGTCGCGTGGTCGCTGAAGACCCGGTATTGCAGCCGATACATCAGCCGGTCGCTGATGGCGTCCAGGCCCTGGCCCGTCCCCGGCTGAGGGATGCAGCTGCGGTTGAAGCCGCACAGGTCGATGTCAAACGCATCGGTGGGCAGGACCTGGTTTGGCTCCCCATCGATCCCGAACGTCGAGTTGGCCGCGTTGTTCCAGTCGACATGGAACTCCCAGATGGACATCTGGTCCTGTGGCACCGGGCTGAAGGCGGAGTCGTCGACCTCGGCGAAGTACCCCGGAGTGCCCGCGGACGGCACGACGCTGCCCTCGAGGTCGCTGGGGAGCATGCCGCCGAAGTACTGCTCAACCCCGAACAGGTCGAAGTAGACGAACTGAGCCGGGAGGCCCTGCAGCATCTGCTTGCGCTCGAGGGCGAAGACGCCGGCGCCGGCCCATGCCAGGGTCCCAGCGGCGAACTGGTTGATCGTCATGTAGTAGGCGTCGGGCATGACGCCGAACTTTGGATAGTCGTTCAGCTTGTTACTGGGGACATCGAACGAGTAGAGGAAGTAGGCGCCCAGCGGATCGCCGGTCTGCGATAGCGCGATGCACTGGGTGAATGGTCCGTTCGGGAAGTTCGGGAAGGCGAACTGGCTGAAGAACCATCGGTCGGCGAGCTGGTCGTACTGCACGATCGGGTCGCCGTTATTGGTCGTCGCGCACGGCGAGTCCACGCCCTGCCAGAAGATGTTCCCCGGCTCGACGCCACTCACCGCGGCGCCAGTCGCCTTGTCGTAGACCTGGAATGCGGTGTTGACCCACTGGATGTAGTGGTTGGCCCCTACGTCGCCCTCGGTGTCCGGCGGAAGGCATCCGCACGGGTTGGGCGGGCCACTGCCCACCCCCTCGAAGTCGGCGTCGAAGCTGGGCATGCCGCTGTGCACGGGAGCCGAGTTCTGGACGTTCGCGGTGCCGGTGTTCTTGCCCGTCCCCTTGTGCTTGGGCAGCTTGAGATTGGCGATCTCGCGTGCCGCCTTGGTGGGCTTGGCAGCGGTCGTGGCTCGCATGGTGCGCAGGGGCTTGGTCACCCCGGCGCTCACAACCTGGCGGACGACCGGATGCAGCGTCGAGCCGCCATTGGCCGTCGGTTCTGAGGGTCCCGTTCGCGCCTGCACCGGGGCCACGGGAGCCAGGCTCAGGCCCGTTGCCAGCAGCGAGAGGGACACCAAGAAGGAGAACGGGCGCGCAATACGAGGACGCCGGGACCAGCCGGATGCCATATCTCTACTCCACCCAAGAGGGCGATGGCTCGCGGGTTCCTCCGCCGCGACATGCGGTTGTACCCGCAGGCGGACGTGTACTCGGGAGACAAATAGTCATTGACCGCCGCCAGGGTTGTCGAGGGGGTTTTCCACGGTAGTCGGCTTCAGAAGGCTGACTTATCCACAATCACGCTGCGCGCTTGCCGCGCTTGGGTGCACATTCGGGTGCACCGATACACCGTTGCGGGCGGTCTATACTCGCCCGCTCATGCGCGTCGAGCTGCTCTACTGGGACGGCGATCCGTCGTACATGACGGCCCGCCAGCGGCTGGTCGAGGTGCTCACTGAGGATGCCTTCGAGAC
>JALYLE010000133.1 GCA_030774375.1 Chloroflexota bacterium
ACCGGGCGCCTCCTCGAATGAGCTTGACCAGCTACCGAAAAGGCGCACATCGCGCGTCGGCAAAGGCCAGCAGGCCGACCGGCTTGCCGACTCCGGTTGCTCCAGCCAGCCCTGGCCAGGGCGGCGATGTCGAGTGCGCACCCTGACTGGTCTCGCGGCCGCCTCGCCCGCAGTAAGACCGCTGGACTGAATAACGACGATGCGCTGCGCACTTTCGCCGCTGACAAGACCTCGTTGTCGCTCATCCCGACGATCAAGCCGACTGGTTGGAGGAGGGCACCGGCGCGACAGCTCAAGCGCGCTTCAGCCTTCCAATCACGCGCGTCACGGTCGCCGAAGACGGATCGCTCGCGAGACCTGGCAGCTAGCGACGCCGACGCGCGCTGCTCTTCGCTGCAGCGGCGGCCGGCTTGGTCGCGTCGGCGATCTCCGCGCCGCTCACGGCCTTCGCCAGCGAAGATGCGGCCCGCCTCGTGCTCGGCTTGTCGTCGAACTGTCGGCTCTGCAACAGCTTGTCGCCGCTCCTGTTCAGCACGACGAAGCGGAACTTCTCGCCGCTCCTTCGAATCTCGATCTTGCCGGCCATCATCGTCCTCCTCGTCGCGATTGGAATTCGAGTCTATGTGGTCAAAGCCAAGATGGAGGCGGCCGATGCTCTTTGTGAAAAACGCCGCGTGAGGGCTTTGCGAGCGGGTGCGACGACTGTTGCGACGTGTTTGCACGCTCGCCCAATTTTCGGGCGTCCCGCTAACGCTTCGAGACGCTAACCTCACCATGAATGAGTGACGAGCAGCAAGAGTCAGAACAGGACGAGTGGGAGAGCGAGGGCGGCGCCTACGTCCGGGAGCCAAACGAAAAGACCTCGAAGGAACAGATGACTCCGCCGCCCACTCGGAACTCGATTTTCGCTGCCCTCCGGAAAATCGCCAAGCCCAAGAAGGGCTAGCGAAATCGGGCAGCGCCGGCCTGCGCACGACCGTGCGGGCTAGACGCCTTGATGAAACAGAATCGCCCGTAGAGCGCGCACCCGCGGTCAGGCCTAAGGGCGCGCCGCGGCAGCCATGCGCCTGTTAGTCGGCCCTCGCGGGAAGCGGTGTGGTCTCGTTACGCCGCGGCGCGGCCAGCGAGCTGGGGCAGGTGCCGGTCGATGAGCGCATAGGAGAACTGCCACTGCACGCGCACGAGCTCGAGCCGGTTCGACTCAAGCTCGCCGCGGTCGACGCCGCGGTCGCGCATCGCCTGGCGCTCCGCGACGAGCGCGCGGATTGCCTCCTCGAGGGCACAAAGCTGGTGGAACGCGTCCATTGCGCTGGCGGCCTCCAGGTCCGGCTCGAAGTCATCGGCCGCGTTCGACTCCTGGACGGACACGGTCTGGGTCTTCTCCTTTGTCACGGGCGGAAGATGCGGTATGCCGTACCGGGTGGACACCCCGAGGAGATGAGACGCTCGAGCTGGTGAAGATCGATTTGAATCACGGCTATCCGGTCAGCCAATCGCCCCTCGAAGCCCATCTCGAGCGATCGCTGGAAGCGCCAAAAGAACAACGCCTGGGCCTTCTGCGAGCGAGTATTCGCTCTCCGTCCGGACGATGCTCATCGCTTCCAAAGAGTCGCTCCGAGTGCCTGTCGACTGCAAGTGGAAACACACCAGAACTTGAACGAAAGTGCGACCGAACTCTCCACCGGACGCCTGTGGAAAGGGGTCGCCTTGTGCAAAAGGAAAGTCAGGAAAATCGGTCGGCTTGGGTTGTCGTGGAAGAGCCGAAAAGCGACACGCAGGCGCGTTATTCGATGACCGTGGTTATCGCCTCGTGCGTGTCCCGGAGCGCCTGGGCTGCTGTTCTCCTTAGGGGACGGGTACGGGTTCGGGCCGGCGCTGCGGGCGCGGCTGCCAGGAGGTTGCGGCGACGAGCAGGCCGCTCGCGCCGGCGAGGGCGGCGACGATGAAGATCGCGGTGCGGGGTGAAGTGGCGTCGGCGCCGATGCCGGCGGTGAGCGCGCCGAGGACGAAGCCGAAGTCGCGCCAGAATCGGTAGACGCCGATGACGCGAGCGCGTTCGAGCGGCTGGGTGGCATCGGAGACGGCGGCGATCAGCGTCGGGTCAGCTGTCGTTCGAGCGCGCGATCGAGGAAGCGCTCGAGCCCGCGGGGGCTTGAGCATCGATCCCGCGTCGGCTTTTCGCGCAACCTTGCTCGGGTTGCGTCCCTGATTCGAGTGATTCGTGGGTGTGTCCCCCTATCGGGGCATGCCCTCCGCGCTGCGATCCCTAAGGTCAGGAGCGTTCCTTTCTGCGGCTAGGTGGAGGCAATTTTGCGGCGTATGTACATCAACGGTTCCGGACGGACCACGTGGCTGCTGGGCATGCTCGCGGCGGTCATCGCGGCAGCGGCCGTTGTTGCGGGCTCGGCCGCTCCACCTGCCGGCGCGCGCACGATGCGGTCTGCGTTCGTACCTGCGGCGCTCCTTGCCAAGGCGCAGAAGCACCCTTCGGGACTGTTCAAGGTGATCGTCGAGGGCTCGACCCGCGGCGTTGCCGCAGCGATCCGCTCGGAGCGGCTGGCCGACCCGGGCAGGGCGGCCGGGCTCAAGCGGCGGCTGGTGACCGTGCAAGGCGCGTCTGCCGAGCTGACCGGCAAACAGCTGGTCAAGCTCGCGCGCATGCCGGGGATCAGCGCGATCATGCCGGACGCTCCCGTCCGGCTGGCGGCTGCTGCCCTTTCCAACAAGCAGCAGTGGCCGTTCGTGTCCGGTGTCGCCGAGGGTTGGCCGGCGGTGGCGAACGGAAAGCTGCCGCAACCGCCGACGATCGCGATCGTCGACTCCGGCATCGACACCACCCGCCCCGATTTCGGCGGGCGCGTGATCAAGCAGCTGACGATGACCTCGCTGCCGGGCAACTCGCCGGGTGACGGCTACGGTCACGGCACCTTCGTCGCCGGAATCGCCGCCGGCAGCGCCAGCGGCTACACCGGCGCCTCACCAAGCGCGAAGCTGCTCTCGCTCGACGTAATGGACGACCAGGGAATGGCGATGACCAGCGACGTGATCGCGGCCGCCGACTGGATCTACCAGAACAAGAGCACGTACAACATCCGCGTCGCCAACTTCTCGCTCCACTCGACCGCACCGGCGAGCGTCTTTTGGGACCCGCTCGACCGCGCGGTCGAGAAGCTCTGGTTCTCCGGCGTCGTCGTCGTCGCCGCCTCGGGCAACTACGCGGTCAACGGACAGCCAAGCGGCGTGCTCTACGCGCCCGGCAACGACCCCTTCATCATCACCGTCGGCGCCAACGACCCCGACGGCTCGATCGGAACCAAAGACGACCTGGCCGCACCCTGGTCGGCCTACGGATACACCCTCGACGGCTTCGCGAAGCCGGAGATCGCCGCGCCCGGCCGCTACATGATCGGCCCCACCTCCCCCGCCGGCACGCTCTCTCTCACCCGCCCCGCCAGCGTCGTCGCGCCCGGCTACATCCAGCTCTCCGGCACCTCCTTCGCCGCGCCCGTGGTCGCCGGCACCGCGGCGCTGCTGCTCGCCCTGCACCCCGACTGGACACCCGACCAGGTCAAGGGCGCCCTGATGCTCACCGCCAAGCCGACCCCGAGCGCCGCCCCCCTCTCCGAAGGCGTCGGCGAGGTCGACGCCTCCCGCGCGCTCAAAACCAACAACCCGCCCAACCCCAACCTCGCGCTCGAGCACTTCCTCACCCCCGACCCCAATGGCGGCCCCACCCCGCTCTTCGACGCCGCCAGCTGGGGCAGCGCCGCCCGCAGCGACGCCTCCTGGGGCGCCGCTTCCTGGGGCGCCGCCAGCTGGGGCGCCGCCTCCTGGGGCGCCGCCTCCTGGGGCACCGCCTCCTGGGGCGCCGCCAGCTGGGGAACCGCCAGCTGGGGAACCGCCAGCTGGGGCACCGCCAGCTGGGGCGCAGCCTCTTGGGGCGCCGCCTCCTGGGGCGACACAACCTACGCCGACAACGCCTCCACCGACGTTGGCGAGCCTGCGCTGCTCGACCCGACTCAGGAAGCCGAAGCCGAAGCCGAGCTCGGCATCACGATCAACCCAGACGGCTCGATCAGCGGCCCCGACCTAACCCTCACCCCCTAAGGGTCCTGTGAGCGCGGTCGCGTACGACGAGAGCACACGCAAGCCCCGGATGGCTCCGACGGGCTTGCCGCCTGCGGCGCGCAGCTTCCTGCTGCAGACGGGCGCAGTCGCGATCGCCGTCGGCATCGCGTCATCGCTCGCCCAGTCTCGTGACGGGCGCTGGAGCACCTTCGTCGTTCTCCTGCTCGCCGTGCTGGGAGCGCAGGCGGCCGCGACACACGTCGCCGGCAATCAGGTCTTCCATACCGGACTCGCGTTCACCGTCGCGGCAGCCGTGTCGTTGCAGCCGCGCCAGGTGATCGCGATCTGCATCGTGCAGCACCTCGCCGACTGGGCTCGCCAGCGGTATGCGTGGTACATCCAGATCTTCAACATCGCGAATTACACGGTCAGCGCCCTGGCCGCCTGGGCGGCCAACAAGGCGGTCCTCAGCTCGGCAAGCGAGCCGCCACGCGTTCTGCACGTCGCCGCCGCCGCCGCGGGCGGCGCCGCCTTCGTGCTGACGAACCACGCCTTGCTCGCCCGCATGCTGAGGCTGGCGCGGGGCTACTCGCTCCGGGCGACAGGCCTTTTCAGCCTGGACGGCTTGCTCACCGATGCCGGCCTCGCCGCGACCGGCGTCGCGGTCGCCCTCACGCTCCAGCACAACCTTCCAGTCGCGGTTGTCGCAGCCTTCCCTCTGATCCTGATCCACCGGGTGCTCGTCACTCCGGCAGCCCGTCGAGGAGTCAGCACCTAGAGACCGTACAACCGAACTTCCTCGCGCTTGTTGACCCCTCCCCCTAACCGGCGAGCGCTGAGCCTCGCCGGGCCGCGCCTCCTGCTGTTGTGGCTGGCTCGCTCGCGTTTCGGGTCTGGGGAGGTTGGGGCCACGTTTTCGCCGCGAGTTGGCGATCGATCTCGGCACGGCGAACACCTTTGGTGTTTGTCCGCGACCGCGGGATCGTCGTCTTCGAGCCGTCGGTAGTCGCGATCGACGAGCAGAGCGCAACGGTTCATTCTCTGTACAGAGAACAAGAGTCTCGAAAACCGTTACGGGCCGTTAGGTCCGTCGAGGGTTCAAATCCCTCCCCTCCGCTCACCGAGCCGAATCCCGCACCTGATGCGGGGTTCCGGCGTGGGAAGGTGTCAAGGGCAGCCGAAAAGTGCACCAGTTTCGGCAGCCGAAAAGTGCACCACCTGGCGGCGGGTAGTCAGTCCGACGTAGACCTGGCGGGCCG
>JALYLE010000134.1 GCA_030774375.1 Chloroflexota bacterium
GCCAGGTAGAGCCGGCGCCGCTCCTCGCCGGTGAGGCCCTCACGCGCCGACACGCGCGTCCCCCGCGAGGCGCGTCCGCGCCAGGCGAGGTAGCGCTCCGCATTGAGGTCCCGCGACTCGCGGGCACGAAAGCTGCGCCACGCCGGCCAGCCGGCCGCGTACGCACCTGCAGCAGTCAGCACCAGGCCGGCCAGCCACACCCAGGCGCTCATGCAGCCGCTCCCGCCTCCCCTGCGGCTGCCCGGTCGAGGATCCAGATCGTGCGCTGCGCGTGAACCCGCGCCGCCGGCAGCCTGCTCCTGCCGGATCGAATGTGGCTCACGGCGTTTGCCTTGTTCTCGCCGGAGACGAGGAAGTGGACCTCACGTGCGGCATTCAACACCGGCAGGGTGAGGGTCAGGCGCCAGATGCGGCGCGCCGGTGCCCAGTTGGGGACGACCCATCGGTCCATCTCACGCAGAGCCTTCGAACCGGGAAAGAGCGAGGCGACGTGTCCCTCCGGACCCATACCGAGCCACATGAGATCAAAGGCCGGCGGCTCATCACCTCGCGCCCCGAAGGCCAGCCGCAGCTCGGCCTCGTACGCCAGCGCGGCGGCCTCGAGGTCCGGTGACTCCGCCTGCATCCGATGGATCGCCTCGGGACGCAGGCTCGGGAGGTGGGCGAGCAACATCCGATAGGCGTTGCCGAAGTTCGATTCGGGGTGGTCCGGCGGGACGTTGCGCTCGTCGCCCCAGAAGACCTCGACCCGGCTCCAGTCGACCCGGTCCACCCGCGGCGCGCTGCGCAGGAGCGGGAAGACGACCTCAGGCGTCGTCCCTCCGGAGAGGGCGACGAAGAAGCGTCCGCGCTCCTCCATTGCGCCCCGAGCGCTCGCGACGAAGCGATCGGCAGCCTCGGCCGCCAGGGCGGCCTTGTCCGGGAGGACGACCCAGGTCGTGTGACTCAACCGCCGAGCTCCTGGGCCGGCGAGATCGAGGGGCCACCAGACGGCGCCACCTCGGTCCGGGCCGCCGCCAGGAAGCCTGTCGCAGCGTGCAGGGCTGCCTCGTATACCGGGTCCCTCCGATCATGGATGAGCTGCTGGCTGAGCAGCTCGGCCTCCCGAGGCACCTCCATCGTGATCCGGCGTAGGAGTGCTGTCATGCCGTCGGCGTTCGTCGCCACGGTCGCCTCGTCTCCGGTCCGATCGATGATGAACTCGGCGGCACCGGTCTCACCATAGGAGCGCAGCCGCACGCTCGTCAGCTCGCCAGCCGGCAGCAGATCTGTCGGCTCGGCCTGGATGCGCAGGTCGACCATCTCATGCCGACCCTCGAGGCGAAGCCGCAGGTTGCCGCCGACGAGCGGCTCCACGACGCGGTTCCGACGCCAGCCGAGCCCAGCCGCCAGCCAGCCGGCCAGCAGGATTGGCTGCGCCATGGGTGCCAGGCCGGTGTGCAGATCGGCGTCCTTGCGCGCCCGTCGTTTTCGACGCGATCCCTTGTCCGGCACTGCATACCGGACGACCATCCGGTTGAGGTTCGGCAGGTAACGGCGGAAGCGCGGCGCGTCAAAGAACTGTGCGATCCGCTCCTGCCAGGGCGAGAGTCGCTCCCACGCCAGGTCACCGATTCCGCTGCGCCGCTCGACCGCGGCGAGCCGCCGCAGCCCGGCGAAGAGATCGCTGAAGTCGGAGCTGTCGACGATCAGCCGGTCGGAGAGGTCAACGAGCTGGTCGAAGACGGGGTCCCGGAACGGCGGATCGCCGGGCCACCACGTACACGTGGGGAGGTCGTGGATCAGGAGGGGCGCCACGATGCCCGCTAGGTGCTGCGCCTTGTCGCCGCGGACGGTGAGGACGACCTCCTCGTAACAGATCCGATCCCCCATCCCGCCGGTATTGCAATGCGTGCTGATCCGCGCGTCGAGCAGATCGCCTGCAGCGCGGTGATCGGCCACGAGCACGATCGCCCGCGAGGGATGCCGGATACCGAGGGCGAGCAACGTGTGTACCACCCGGTCGGCGGTCTCCGCGTCAGCCGCGGTCACGATCAGGTTGAGGACCGAGGCCCGCGCGTGCGGGAGCCCCTTCTCGGTCACGAGCGGGTCGCCCTCGGCCGTGGTTTGGATAGGGACGTCCCAGAGCCGAGCGAGCTGCGCCTCGATGGCCGAACAGGTGGTTCCCCGCTGCTCCCACATCGGCGTGGCGAGGCTCTCCGCCTCGCCGAAGCGCATGAGCTGGCGGTGAACGGCGAGCTCGCGTTCGGATGTGCTGCTTCGGGCCATGAGGCGACTCTGCCTGCGGCCTAGGGCTTACGCCAGGAGCGGCTGTCGCGCTCGAGCAGCTCGTCGGCCGCCGGCGGCCCCCATGTCCCGGCGCCGTAGAAATGAAGAGGCCCGCCCTCACCGGACTCCCAGGCCCGCAGGATGGGGTCGACGATCTCCCAGGCGCGCTCGACCTCGTCGTCGCGGGTGAAGAGCGACGCGTCGCCGATCATGCAGTCGAGGAGCAGCGTCTCGTACGCGTCCGGCGAGTCGACGGCGAAGCTTGCGCCGTAGCGGAAGTCCATGTTCACACTGCGAATGTTCAGGCCCTGGCCGGGCACCTTGGCCCCAAAGCGGAGCAGGATCCCCTCGTCCGGCTGGATGCGGATGGCCAGGATGTTTGGGTCGATCTGTGGCGTGCCGGCCCGCGCGAAGAGGGCGAGCGGCGCGCGCTTGAACTGGACCGCGATCTCGGTGGCCCGGGTCGGCATGGCTTTGCCCGTCCGCAGGTAGAGCGGGACGCCGGCCCAGCGCCATGAGTCGACCGCCAGCTTGAGCGCGACGTAGGTTTCGGTCTGGGATGCCGGATTCACCTCCGGCTCGTCGCGGTAGGCGTGGACCTTGCTGCCCTCCACCCACCCGGAGACGTACTGGCCGCGAACCGTGTTCTGGGCCACCTCGCTCGTCGACATCGGCTTCACGGCACGGAGCACCTTGAGCTTCTCGTCGCGAAGGTCCTCCGCCTTGAACTCGACGGGCGGCTCCATGCCGAATGTGGCCATCAGCTGCAGGCCATGGTTCTGCACGATGTCGCGCAGTGCGCCGGTCTGGTCGTAGAACTCGCCACGTTCTTCGACCCCGACCGTCTCGGCGACCGTGATCTGTACGGAATCGATGTATCGACGGTTCCATATCGGCTCAAAGAGACCATTGCCGAACCGGAAGACGGCCAGGTTCTGCACCGTCTCCTTGCCCAGGTAGTGGTCGATGCGGAAGATCTGCTCTTCGCCGAACACGTCGCGGATCTCGCGGTTGAGCTTGCGTGCCGAGCTCAGGTCGTACCCGAATGGCTTCTCGACGATCACGCGCGACCAGCCGCGGCGGGCATCGCCGCGGGCGTCGCCGCTGGCCGCCAGGCCTGCCGTGCCGAGCTGCTTGACGATGTCCGGATAGAGAACGGGCGGCGTGGCGAGATAGAAGATCCGATTCCCTGCGGTCCCCCGGTCGCGGTCGATCCGCTCCAGCCGCGTGGCCAGCTCCTCATAGGATGCGGGCTCGTGGAATTCCCCGCGGTGGTACTCGATCCCTTGGCTGAATGAGTCCCAGATGGAGCGCTTCACCGGCTTGTTGCGGCTGTAGGCGTCGATCCCCTCGCGAAGGTGATCGCGGAACTCGGCATCGCTCATCTCGCGCCGCGCGAAACCGACCACGGTGAACTCCGGCGGCAGGAAGCCGCCGAGCATCAGGTTGTAGAGCGCCGGGCCGAGCTTCCGTCGGGTAAGGTCACCCGTCGCACCGATGATGACCATGGTGCACGGCGCCGGCATGCGCTCCAGGCGCAGGCCCTGGCGCAGCGGATTAGGTACCTCGCGCGGACTGCCGTTTCCGGACTCGTCGGGAGCACGCTTCGGGCGCGCCTCGGTCGCGGGTGCCGCCTCGCGGGTCACCGGATCACTCCGTGGTGCCTGAGGCAGGGGCGTCGGCGCTGACCACGGCGTGCCCGCCGAATTCGTTGCGCAGAGCGGCGAGCACCTTGTCCGTGAAGGAGTCTGGCTGGCGCCGGCTGCGGAAGCGCTGCATCAGCGACAGGGTGATGACCGGGGCAGGCACGTCGTGGTCGATCGCGTCCAGAACCGTCCAGCGACCTTCCCCTGAGTCCGCGACCCAGCCCTTCAATGCCCCAAGGTCGTTTCCCTCGCGCATGAAGGCGTCCTCTGCAAGCTCCATGAGCCACGAGCGGACCACGCTACCGTGGTTCCAGATGCCGGCGATCGCCGCCAGGTCGAGGTCGTATTCCGAGGCGTGGAGGATATCGAAGCCCTCACCCATAGCCTGCATGACACCGTATTCGATGCCGTTGTGGACCATCTTCACGTAGTGTCCGGCGCCGGCCGGACCGCAGTAGAGGTAGCCCGATTCCGGCGCCAGTGTCTTCACCGCCGGCTCGAATCCCGCGAAGACCTCCGGCTTGCCGCCGATCATTGCGCAGAAGCCCACCTGCAGCCCCCAGATGCCGCCGCTGACACCCATGTCCAGGAACCCGAGACCGCGCGCATCAAGTGACGCGGCGCGTCGCTGGCTATCGTGGAAGTTGCTGTTGCCGGCGTCCACGATCACGTCGCCGCGATCCAGGATCCCCGCCAGTTCCTCGATGAGCCCTTCGGTCGCGTCGCCGGCGGGGACGCTGATGATGATGTGACGGGGTGCCTCGACCATCGCCGGCAGACGCTCGAGCGGATCCGCGACAGCAACGCGTCCATCGTTCTCCGGCTCGGCGGCGATCTCCGTCGCGACATCGGCGTGTCGGTTCCAGGCCACGACCTGGTGACCACCGCGGGCCAGGCGCCGGGTCATGCCGGCGCCCATGCGCCCGAGGCCGGCGACTGCGATCTGCATTGGTCTGCTGCTCCTCTTCGGCTGTCGCTTCCGACTGCGGCGCAGGGCGCCGTCAGGCGTTCACCCGGGCGATCACCTAGGCGTTCACGAGTGCGGCGCCGACCATCTCTTCGAGGCGTGCCAACCCGACGCCGGGCTCGTTGAAGTGCAGGCGCAGGACACGACGGCGGCGACGCTGCAGCGATTGCAGGTCCCCCAGCGCCTGCGCCGCGATGAGCGTCCCAAAGCTCTCCGTCCAACCCGGGATCGGCAGGTCCTTGCGCGGGTCTGCCGTGATCTGCAGAAAGACGCCGGAGTCCGGTCCGCCCTTGTGCAGCTGGCCGGTGGAGTGCAGGAAGCGCGGGCCGAAACCAAGCGTGGTGGCCACTCCGAGCCGGTCGCGAATGGCCGCGCGAACGCGCTGGAGGAGCGCCTCGGTCTCCGGATCCTTGGGCAGGTAGGCCAGGATCGCGAGGTAGTCCCCGGGATGGACGACGCTGAGCAGCTGATCGAGCGCCCCGTTGACGCTCAACGGGGTGTCGCCCAGCGTTACGGGATCCGCGGTGGCGGCGATCCCCTCTTCGGCGACCAGGGGTGCCGGAACCGGCAGGCTGCCGGTCGAAGCAAATGTAGTCAGCAGCGTCCTTGTGGCGTCCTTGCTCTCCTGCACATTGGGCTGGTCGAAGGGATCGATCCCAAGCACGATGCCCGCGGCGGCGGTCGCCACTTCCCACAGCACGAATTGCGCGCCGAGGTCGTATGCATCGACGAGCTCGAGGTGCTGTCCGGGGTGACCGCGCTGTGCGAGGGCGCTCGCCAGCTCGCTCCATTCGGTGCGCGGATCTTCGACGAGGCTGACCGCCACGATGTACCGATCGTCCCCATAGCGATCCGGATCACCGAGCGGCTCGCCCACGACCGGAATGATCCCCGTACCGGCCTTGCCGGTGCTCTCCGCGATGAGCTGCTCGACCCAGTCGCCAAAGGAGGCGAGGCGCGGGGAGGTGAGGATCGTGAGCTTGTCGCGTCCCGCCAGAGCGGCCTCACCGATGGCGGCCCCCAGGCGCAAACCGGGATTTTCCAGCGCCGAGCGCCGGCAGGCATCCGCCATGCGTCGTGCCCGGCCCAGAAGCCTGTCGAGGTCGATGCCGACCAGTGCCGCCGGGACGAGCCCAAAGACGGAGAGGGCGGAGTAGCGACCGCCGACATCCGGCGGCGCCTCGATGATCGCGCGGAACTCCTGTGCGCGCGCGAGCTCTGCGAGCTCGGTATCCGGATCCGTGATCGCCATGAAGTCGAGTGCCGGCGCGATGTCGGCCATGGCGGCGTGGAACGCGTTGGGCTCCGTGGTCGTCCCCGACTTGCTGGAAACGCAGAAGATGGTGCGCGCGCTGGCGGCCCACTCGCGGAAGCCGCGCACCGCATCCGGATGGGTCGAGTCACAGATCCTCAGCTCCACGCCCGGCGGCTCGGAGGGAGCGGCGCCCGGAGCGGCGAAGAGGCGGCTGAAGAGCTCCGGCGCAAGCGACGATCCGCCCATTCCCAACACCGCTCCCCGCGCATAGCCGTCGAGCCAGATCGACTCTGCCAGGTGCGTCAGCTCCGCCGTGCGTGCCGCCATGGCCTCCGGCAGGTCGAGCCAGCCGAGCCAGCGGCTGAGCTCCTCCGGTTTCTTGCCGGAGGCGGCCCACAGTCCCCCGTCCTTCTCCCACAGCCGCTCCGCCACGCGATCCGAGGCCCATCCACGGAGCCGCTGGTCAATGGCGCCCGCCAGGCGAGCTGCGGGTCGGTTGGTCATGCGGTGGCCAGCGCCTTGCGCTTGCTGTCGATGGTCGCGATCAGATCGTCGAATGACTTGGCGAAGGCGACCACCCCCTCGTCGAGCAGCTCGGCCGTCACTTGCTGCATGCTGATCCCCTGCGCCTCGACGGCTCGAATGGCGTCGTATGCAGCATGGGGATCTCGGTCGAGCGTGCGCTCCACCTCCCCGTGATCGAGGAATGCCTCGATCGTCTCGATGGGCATGGTGTCCACCGTCTGCGGACCGATCAGCTCCTCGACGTACAGAACGTCGCGGTAGGCTGGATTCTTCGTCGAGGTCGATGCCCACAGGCAGCGCTGAACGCGCGCGCCGGCGTCAGCCAGCTCCGCGAACTCGGAGCCAGCGAAGATCTCGCCAAACGCCTGGTACGCCAGTCGCGCGTTGGCGATCGCCGCGGTGCCCCGGGCGTTCCGCGCGGAGTCGGTGCCGACCGCCTCCAGCATCTTGTCGACCTTGGTGTCGACCCGGCTCACAAAGAAGCTGGCGACCGACGCGATGCGGTCGATCGGCCCGCCGCGAGCGTGGCGCGCGCGGAGCCCGTTGATGTAGGCCATCGCCACCTGGCGATAGACGTCGACGCTGAACATCAGCGTGATATTGATGTTGATGCCGTCCGCGATCGCCGCCTCGATGGCAGGCAGCCCGGCCTGCGTCGCGGGAATCTTCACGAAGATGTTTGGCCGGTGCAGTTGGGCGAAGAGGTAGCGGGCACGATCAAGCGTCGCCTGTGTGTCGTTTGCCAGGTCCGGCTCGACCTCGATCGATACGAATCCATCGGCTCCATCGGAGGCGTCGTAGACCGAGCGCAGATGATCCGCCGCGTCGCCCACGTCCCCGATGGCGATCGCCTCGTAGATCGCCATGCTCCCCTCGCCGGCGTCGATCTTCTGGCGGACGAGCTCGTCATAGCCGCCGCTCGCCACTGCCTTGGAGAAGATCGTGGGGTTGCTGGTCATCCCGCGGATGCCCAAGCCGATCAGCTCATCCAGGCGCCCGCTCTCGATGAGCTGCCGATCGATGAAATCGATCCACGGGCTCTGGTCCTCCTCCGTGTGCAGCCGCTGCAGCGTGTTCATCGGTTCAAACCTCCTAGGCCGAGACACCCGCCGGCGCGCGAGCGAGCTCGCGTGCGGTGGCCGCGATGGCGGCTGCGTCGATGCCGGCCGCCGCCAGCTGCTCGGCCGGTGTCGCCGAGCCGGGCAGGTGGCGCACCGCAAGCTTGATGATGCGTGGCCGCTCATCGGAGTCGGCGAAGACGTCGAGGACAGCGTCGCCGAGCCCACCTTCCGGGAAGTGGTCCTCGACGGTGATGATGCGACCGGTCCGTGCCGCCGCCTCGCGAAGGGTCGCGGCGTCGATCGGCTTCACTGAGTACAGATCGATGACCCTGGCCGCAACGCCCTCGCTCGCCAGGGTCTCGGCCGCGGTCATCGCCTCGTGGAGGGTGATCCCTGCCGCAACGATCGTGACCTCGTCGTCGTCGGAGCGCCGCACGATGCGGCTCCCGCCAATCGGGAAGTCCTCACCCGGCGCATAGATGACCGGCGTCTTCTCGCGGGTCGTTCGCAGGAAGACGATCCCAGTGCGTTCCGGCAGCTGCCCCATCAGGGCCGCCGTCTGGTTCGGATCCGACGGATACAGCACCGTGCTGCCGAAGACCGCCCGCAGGCTGGCCAGGTCCTCGAGCGCCATCTGCGAGGGCCCATCCTCGCCGATGCTGACGCCGGCGTGCGAGCCGGTCAGGACGATGTTCGCGCGGCTGACCGCGGCCATCCGCACGAAGTCGTAGGCGCGCGTCAGGAAGGCGGCGAAGGTGCTGGCGAACGGCTTCCAGCCGCGCACCTGGATCCCGACCGCGGCGGCGACCATCTGCTGCTCGGCGATGTACATCTCGAAGTAGCGGTCGGGCAGCTCATTCCTGAACTCCTCCGCGAAGGTCGAGTTGCTAACCTCGCCGTCGAGCGCCACGACCTGGCCGTGCGCCCTGCCCAACGCGACGAGCGAGTCGCCGTAGGCCTTGCGCGTCGCCTCCTTAGTGCCAACGTCGTATGACGGGAGCTGGAGCTCGCCGGTCTCGAAGCGGTGCGGCTGGCCGCTGCCCCTGGGCCGCGGAACGTCGATATGCAGGTTGCGGATCCCGCCGAGTTCGGCGATCGCCTCTTCCGGATGAGGCAGCGGCTTGCCGTGGAAGCCGTTCTTGTTGGCGACCTCGGCGACGCCGTGTCCCTTCTCGGTCCTGGCCAGGATCACCGTCGGGCGACCGCTGGTGCCCAGGGCCTCGGCATATGCGGCGTCGATCGCCGCGACGTCGTGACCGTCGATCTCAATGGTGTGCCAGCCGTTGGCCCTGGCCCGGGTCGCATAGGCGTCCAGGTCCCAGCCGTGCATCGTCTCGCCGGTCTGCCCGAGCCGATTGACGTCGACAATTGCAGTCAGGTTGTCGAGCCCGTTGAAAGCTGCGTGCTCGAAGGCCTCCCAGATGGAGCCCTCCGCCATCTCCGAGTCGCCGCAGAGGGCCCAGACGTGATACGGGAGCTGGTCGAGCCGCTTGCCGGCGAGCGCAACCCCCACGGCGATGGGCAGGCCCTGGCCCAGCGAGCCGGTGGCCACGTCCACGTATGGGAGGACGGGGGTCGGGTGCCCCTCGATGCGGCTGCCGAGCTTGCGGAAGGTGAGCATCTCCTCGTCGGAGATGCCACCAGCCGCCTTGTAGATGGCGTAGACCAGCGGCGAGGCGTGGCCCTTGCTGAATATGAGGTGGTCGTTGTTGGGGTCCTTGGGGGCATTGAAGTCGTAGTGGAGGTACTTCGCCATCAAGACCGCCATCAGGTCGGCGGCTGACATCGAGGATGTCGGGTGGCCGGAACCGGCCGCCGAGCTGGATCGGATCGAGTCGACACGCAGCTGCTGCCCCAGCTCGCGCCACAGGTCGTGATCGGTCATCACGTGATCATTCATCGCATGGTGGCTCCGGGGTCGTGTGCGTCATGGTGTGCCCATCCATGATACGAGCCCTGCCCGAGGATGCTCATGCACGGTGCGTGCCACGCTCGGTCCGGAGGGTTTGCCGTGCCAGCGCCGATGCTGAGTCACTGGGCGACTCTGATCTCGCCACAACGGCATCTTCCGCGGCCTTTGAGCCGCCGAGCGACTAGGACGCAGCCAGAGGCGAGCTTGCGGCCAGATTTGAATCGCCTGGCGACTGGGCCCGATTTCGCCTACACGAGCGCGATTCGTCACCTGCGAATGGTGGCAGCGTTAAGCGAGTCCGTGCAGCTTGCGGCGGGCGATGGCGAGCATGTCCACGCTCAATTCGGAATGATGCTAACCCCGAAACCGGCGATCCAGGCCCCTAACGCGAATGGCAGCGGCATCTGGCGAGTCAGAGCCGGCTCGGGTCGCTTAAACGCGAATGGCAGCGGCATCTGGCGAAACAGAGCCGGCACGACGCGCGTAATGCGAACGGCAGCACCATTTGGCGCAACTCGCGACGTGAGTGAGCTCGCGGACAGGCCCGTGCAAGACACGAAGAAGCGGCGCCCGCATTGGACGCCGCTACAGAACCCCTGAAGAGTTGCGCTAGCCGCGCATGAGCCGGAAGCAATCGCTGCAGTAGACCGGGCGCGCCCCGGTCGGCCGGAACGGCACCTGGGTCTCCTTGCCGCAGCGGGCGCACGTGGCGTCGAACAGCTCGCGTGGTCCTCGAGCGTAACCCCCACCCCCGCCGGACCCATAGCTCGAACCGCCGGCCGCGCGTCGCTGAGCGCGGCACGAGGCGCAGCGCTTCGGCTCGGAGCTGAATCCCTTCTGAGCGAAGAACTCCTGCTCAGACGCGGAGAAGACGAAATCGACGCCACAGTCCGCGCACTGCAGCACCTTGTCCGTGTAGGTCACAAAGGACCCCTCCCAATGAGTATTTCCTGGCGCCGGTCCCGTACGTCGACGCCGCTCAGGGGTCTTGCCATTGCCCCGGAGCCGACCGAGATCTGGTGGGAGGGGAGACAGGCAACGTGGCGACGCGTCGCAGCCGGACGCGCGGAGTATACCCACGGTCATCGACGGCGCAAGGACCAGCCCGAGGTACCTCTGTCGGAATCGCCAGTACCGGCGTCGGGCGGGGTTCAGTCGTATTCTTGGCCGATGCGAGCAGGCGGAATCGTGCTTGGCCTTTTGGCGGCGATCGCCGGTTTCATTTGGATCGCCCAGGGCCTGAACCTGTCATTTGCGCCGCGAAGCTTCATGACCAGCGACCGCACCTGGGTGCTGATCGGCGCGGCCGCCTTGGGCGGCGGACTGGCCTTCGCCCGATGGAGCTGGCGACGGAGCTGAGCCGGCTCCCGACGAAGCCGAAGACGCTCAGATCATGTTCGCCCCGACCGCCGCCATCTCCGCGAGGGCACGCTCACCGTCGCCGGGCTGCAGGTCGACCGCTGCGATTGCATCGGTAAGCAGTATCGTTTCGAAGCCGAGGCGGCGTGCGTCGAGCACGGAGTCTTTGACGCAGTAGTCGGTCGCGATACCGCACACGACGACCCGCGCGATTCCCTCCGAGCGGAGCAGATCCTCGAGCTCGGTCGGATGGTTCACGCCGCTCACCGGATCGCGCATCGTGAAGCACGAATAGCCGTCCTCGCCGTGTTCCCCCTTGCGCACCCGCTCCCCGACGACCACCAGGTCTGGGTGCAGCTCAGCGCCCCACGTCCCTGCCACGCAATGGACCGGCCAGATGCCGCCGTCCTTGGCAAAGTGGGGCGTCATTTCCGGGTGCCAGTCCTGGGTGTAGACGACCAGGGCTCCCGCCTCGTTGGCGCGCGCGATCTCCTCGTTGATGCGCGGAACGAGCGCCTCGCCGCCACGCACGGCGAGGCTGCCTGCCGGATCCGCGAAGTCGTTCTGGACGTCGACGACCAAGAGAGCGCTTGTTGCGTCATAGGCCACGGGGTTATGGGCAACGGGGCTAACCATGCCGTCAATCGTAGCCCTCGGCGGTAGGATTGCCCGCGACGATGCCTCCCCTTCGTCGATCCCGGCGAGCGCCCGCGATCCGAGCCCTGCCTGCGGTCGTTGCCGTCCTGGCCGGTTGCACGTCGAGCCCCGTCACCGTCGAGGCCGGCCAGGTTCGCGGGCTCTACGACATCTTCTTGATCGCCGCGGCGATCGTCTTCGTGATCGTGGCCGGGTTGATCGGTTGGAGCATCGTCGGCTATCGAAGCCGCGGATCGACGGAGCTGCCTGTCCAGACCCGCACCAACTTGACGTTGGAGCTGATCTGGTGGGCACTCCCTACCGCACTGGTGATCGGCCTCTTCATCGTCAGTGCCCAGGTGCTGGGACAGGTCGATCGGACGGCAGACCCGCTGGTCAACGTTCGGGTGGAAGCGTTCCAGTGGCAGTGGCGCTTCACCTACGAGAAGCAGAACGTGGTGATCACCGGCGTGCCGGGCAAGCCTCCGGAGCTCGTCCTGCCGGTCGGCGAGCGAATCGGCCTGGAGCTCGTTAGCGACGACGTGATTCACGCCTTCTTCGTGCCGCGCTTCCTGGTGAAGCGCGACGTCGTGCCGGGGATCACGAACCACCTCGACTTGACGATCAACGCGGAGGGGACCTATTCGGGGCAGTGCGCCGAGTTCTGCGGGCTGCTCCATGATCGGATGCTCTTCACGGTGCGCGCGGTGTCGCCTGCCGAGTTCGCCACCTGGCTTGCGGCACAGCCAAAGGCGGGAGCCGATCAACCATGAGCACCGCCGAGCTGGGCCAAGGTCGCGGGGTTGGGCAGGATCGGCCCATCGCGAATGGTGGCGTCACGGCACACAACCCGGGGATCGTCGACTACCTGATAACGACCGATCATAAGCAGATCGGCCTGCTCTACCTGTTCACCGGGCTCGCCTTCTTCGTGATCTCCGGCGCGCTCTCACTCCTGATGCGGGCAGAGCTCACCCTGCCCGGCCTGCAGTTCATGGATGAGGCGACCTACAACCAGCTCTTCACCATGCACGGCACGGGGATGATCTTCTTCTTCGCCTCGCCGGTCGTCTTTGGGCTGGCCAACTACTTCATCCCGCTTCAGATCGGGGCGCCGGACGTCGCATTCCCCAGGCTGAACGCACTCACCTACTGGCTCGCGCTGGCGGGCGGCCTGATCGCCTTCTCCGGCTTCCTGACCGGCGGCGCGGCCGCGTTCGGCTGGACTGGCTATGTCCCGCTGGCAGACGCCACCTACTCGCCGGGTTCCGGGGCGAACCTGTGGATCATCGGTCTGGCGCTCAGCGGCACCTCGGGAATTCTGGGTGCCGTCAACTTCGTGACGACCATCTTCACGATGCGCGCACCGGGAATGACGATGTTCCGGATGCCAGTCTTCACCTGGAACATGCTCGTCACCAGCCTGCTGATCATGCTCACCTTCCCGGTCCTCACCGCCGCGCTCGCCATGCTCTTCATCGACCGCACCTTTGGCGCCCACTTCTTCGACCCCGCGGCGGGGGGCAGCGCCATCCTCTGGCAGCACCTCTTCTGGTTCTTCGGCCACCCCGAGGTGTACATCCTGATCCTGCCGTTCTTCGGAGTCGTGACCGAGATCATCCCGGTCTTCTCCGGCAAACCGGTCTTTGGCTACCGCGGCTTCGTCTTCGCCACGATGCTGATCGGCGTCCTCAGCTACAGCGTCTGGGCGCACCACATGTTCACCACGGGCGTGGTGAGCAACCTGTTCTTCGCGATCACCTCGTTGATGATCGCCATCCCCACCGGGGTGAAGTTTTTCAACTGGATCGCCACCATGTGGCGCGGACGGCTTCGCTTCGAGACTCCGATGCTGTTCTCCATCGGCTTCCTGTTCATGTTCCTGATCGGGGGGCTGACCGGCCCCTTCCTCGCCTCGCCGGCGATCGACTACGCGGTCCACGACACGTACTACGTCGTCGCCCATTTCCATTACGTGCTCTTTGGCGGGTCTGTCTTCGCGGCCTTCGCCGGCATGTACTACTGGCTGCCCAAGATGACCGGGCGGCTCCTGGACGAGCGGCTCGGCAGGCTCCATTTCTGGCTCGTCTTCATCGGGATGAACCTGGCCTTCTTCCCGATGCACGTGCTGGGGCTCGAGGGCATGCCTCGGCGGATCGCCGACTATCCGGGATCGCAGAGTGGCTGGACGGCGCTCAACATCGTCGTCAGCGCCGGGTCGGCGATCCTCCTCCTGGGCATCCTGGCCTTCGCCTGGAACGTGATCCGCTGCGTCTTCCTGGGACGCGGGGCCGTCGCCGGGGACGATCCGTGGCGCGGCTACTCCCTGGAATGGGCGACCAGCTCACCCCCGCCGCACCACAACTTCCGTTCGCTTCCGCCAATCCGATCCGAGCGGCCGGTCTTCGACGAGCGCCACGCCGATACGGCAGCGGGCGGGGCGGCCGCGCGCGTGGGCGAGGCCTGACCGATGGCCGAGGAGGTGCGCTTCTTCCTGCGGACCACGCTCTATTCCGCCGCGGTTGGGCTCCTCTATTGGTACGTCAGCTATGAGGTCGCCGGCAGCGTGATGCTGGCGTTCGTGGTGCTGGCGACCGGGCTGGTGGTCGGGTTCCTGACGATCGCAGTACGCGCCACCCGCGGGGAGCTCGCCTCGGGTGATGGCGGTCCGGCGACCCGTCTCGCACTCACGATCGTGCGGGCCGTTGGCTTCGTGGAGCCGCGTACGGCTGCTCTCGAGAAGCCGCTCGCCGCGGGACTCGGGCGATTCCCACGGGGAAGCGCCTGGCCAATGATTGGTGGGGCGGGAGCATTGCTCGTCGGCCTTGGCCTGGTCTACGGGCCCTGGCTGCTGCTCCCCGGGATCGTCGTGCTGGCCTTCACGGTATGGGGATGGATCACGCAGTTCGACGTGCGTCGCTGAGGCGCGCCCTATCTGGCTCGCACCAGTAGCCGCACTGCTCAGGGGTGGCGCACCGGGCCCGTTCCGCGAGGCGTGAGCAGCCGCACTGCTCAGGGGTGGCGCACCGGGCCTGTTCCGCGAGGCGTGAGCAGTCGCACTGCTCAGCGGTGGGCATAGACGGCCCGTTCCGCGAGGCGTGAGCATCCGCACTGCTCGGGGGTGGCGCACCGGGCCCGAGACGTGGAAACGGGCGGGCATCGAGCCCGCCCGTTGACGGTTTGGAAGGAGTGCCCGCCTAGTCGAGACCGGGCACGAACTCTTGCGAACCAGCGTGGGGCGCCTCGTCCTCCAGCGGCTCGGCCTCCGCAGCGCCGAATTGGTGCCGCAACGGCTGCTCATGGAGCAATGACACGCTGATCACGGCCACTGCGAGCGCACCGACACCAAGCCACATGCTGTTGGCCAGCGCGATGCTGAAGGCCTGATGGAAGCCGTCCAGGAAGGTCTGCTGCATCGCCGGTGGGATCTTGTCCAGGAACGCCGGACCAGATCCACCCACGTTTGTGAGCTGCCCGGTGTCGAAGCCCGCCGGAGCGGAGACCGGCACGAGCTGCGCCGGTGCCCCTGCGGTGAGCAGCTGGGTCCGGATCGCATCCCAGGAAAGGAAGTTGCGGAAGAGGGTGAAGGCGAGCGTCAGGCCCACCGTGCCACCGATCTGGCGGAAGAGGGTCAGGTCGCTCGTCGCGGCACCCAGCTCCGCGAACGGCACGGCGTTCTGGACGATGATCGTGAAGACCGCCATCGACGGCCCGATTCCCACGCCGGCAATGAACATCCACAGCCACAGCGTCATGTCGGGCGTATCGGCCCGCAGGTTCGTCATCAGCGCCACGCCGAGCGTCGCAAGCGCCAGCGCGCCGGCCGCCAGCCACTTGTAGTGGCCGGTGCGACTCACAAGCTGGCCGCTGACCACGGAGCTCAAGATCAGCCCAAACAGGAACGGCAGGAGCTTGTATCCGGACTCCGTTGCGCTGGCGCCCTGGACGACCTGGTACCAGAGCGGCAGGAAGACGACGGCCCCGAAGAATCCGAACATCGCGGTGAAGACCGCGATCATAGAGATCGCGAAGGTGCGGATCCGGAACAGGTGGAGCGGGATCATCGGCTCCTTGGCGCGCGATTCCACCCACACGAACAGCGCCAGGAAGGCGGCCCCCAGCAGCAGCAAGCCCCAGACGCCAATCGATCCCCAGTCGCCGTTCTCGGCGTTCGTCAGTCCGACCAGGATTGGGACGATGGCAGCCGCGAAGGTCGCTACCCCGGCGTAGTCGATGTTGCGGGTCGCATCCGGCCGGCGGACGGTTGGAAGCAGCCGCCAGATGACGGCCAGCGCGATCAGGCCGATCGGCAGGTTGACATAGAAGACCCAGTGCCAGCTGAAGTTGTCGGTGATCGTGCCACCCAGGCCCGGGCCAACCAGGAAGGCGATCCCAAACACGGCACCGAACAGGCCCTGGTACTTGCCGCGCTCACGTGGGGTGAACAGGTCGCCGATAACGGCCAGGCTGATCGGGAAGAGGGCGCCGGCACCGAGGCCCTGGATCGCTCGGAAGGCGATCAGCTGCCACATCGTCTGGCTCAGGCCGGAGAGTACTGAGCCAAATAGGAAGAGACCGATCCCGATCATGAGCATCGGTCTTCGGCCGAAGAGGTCGGAGAGCTTGCCGTAGATGGGCACGGTCACCGTGCTGGTCAACAGGTAGGCCGTCACGACCCAGGTGTAGTAGTCGACCCCGTTCAGCTCAGAGACGATCCGGGGCAGGATGGGCCCCACGATGGTCTGGTCGAGGGCCGAGAGAAAGAGGCCCAGCAGGACGGCGATCAGGATCTCGATCCGAGCGCGGTTGCTGACGTGCACCGGCGCGTCGTTCGGCTGCGCTGCCACGGTGGCCTGGGGTTGCCGAATGGTCATGCGGGTAGAAGCTCCTTGTCGCTTGCGTGTGGCTCAGGGTGGTCGTGCTCAGCGTGGTGCCGTGCGTGCGCCGCGGTGAGCGTCTTGAGGCCGCTCAGTACGGTCCGCTGCTCGTCCGCCGTAAGCGACTCGACGAGCTGACGCATGTGGCCGAGGCGCGTGTCTTCGACGCGTCGCAGCATCTCGACCCCAGCTGCAGTCAGCTGGGCCCGGACCATGCGACGATCCGCGTCGTCATGGACGCGAGCAACCACGCCTCGCTCCTCGAGCCGGCCGATGATGCCGGTGAGGTTCGAGTCGCCCACGCCGAGCTCGTCGGCGAGCCGGTTCATGGGGGTGGGTCCCTCGGCGTCGAGGATGGCGAGGACCTGGAAGTGCGTAATGGACAGCCCGTACGCCTGGCACTGAGCCGCCCACTTGTGGCGCTGGTGCGCCATGATCGGCCCGATCTCGGCGATGATCTGGTCGGTGAGTGAGCCGATCGGTTCGAGTGACATCGGTCTAGATTGATCTCCAGCTAACGATTTTCGTCATGCATATATTTAGCAGATCCTGAATCATTATGTCAAACTCAAGCTTCGGCGCCCACCAGAGCCACCGTCCAGGATGAACGGCCTGCTGACCGATGACGACCTTGGTCTCCGGCCCGGCGGGTCCACTCCAAGCCCGTGGCTGCGCGAGTCCCTGGCCGAGGAGGGCGATCCCGCACCGCGCGAATCCTTCGCTGAAGCATCAAGTGCCGACGTCGTGATCGTTGGCGCCGGATATACCGGGCTGTGGACTGCCTATCACCTCGCCGAGATCGATCCGGGCCTGCGCGTCGTGGTCCTCGAGCAGGGGAGGTGTGGCGAGGGCCCATCCGGCCGGAACGGTGGCTTCGTCAACGCCTGGTGGGACGAGCTCGAGACCCTGGTCGCACTGTACGGAGCGGAGCGTGCGATCGCCTGCGCGCGCGAGGTTGCGGCGTCCGTGCACGACATCGGCGCCTGGTGCGAGCGGCACGCGGTCGACGCGCACTATCGGCGCGCGGGCATGCTCACCGTAAGCACCACGCCGCTGCACGATGGGTCGTGGAGCTCGTCAGTGGCAGCCGCGGCCAAGCTTGGAGTCCCAGAGACCTATCGCGAGCTCTCCGCCGACGACGTGTCCGAGCGATGTCGCGCGCCGCGCTTCCGCGGCGGCGCATTGATGACCGATGGCGCCACGGTCCAGCCGGCACGGCTCGTTCGCGGACTCCTGCGCGTCTGCCTCGAACGCGGGGTCGTGGTGTTCGAGGGAACCCGCGTTCGGCGCCTGCGACGTGACCGCGGCTCCGTGATGGTTGCGACGGAGAGCGGGGTCGGCGACGGGACGCTGCGAGCCGGCCAGGTCGTGCTCGCCGTGAACGCCTGGGCAGCAGGATGGCGACCCTTCCGCCGCTCGCTGCTCACCTGGAGCAGCTGGATGGTCCGCACCGAACCAATCCCGGACCGCATCGCGGAGATCGGGTGGACCGGCGGCGAGTCGATCGTCGACGCGCGCTTCAGCGTTCACTACCTCCAGGTGACACGCGACGGCCGCATCGCGTTTGGCGCCGGCGGAGGGCGGCCGGGGTACGACGGGCGGATCGGCCAGTCCTTCACTGATGACCTCGCCACGGGGCGACGTGCCGCCGCGGGCTTCCGCTGGCTCTTCCCGCAGCTCGCGGACGTGCGTCTCACCGACATGTGGGGCGGCCCGATCGATATCGGCGCGGACCACTTGCCTCGGATCGGAACGTTTGCCGGCGGAAAGGTGCACTACGCCTTTGGCTACTCCGGGAACGGCGTAGCGCCCTCGCACCTTGCGGGACGGATCCTTGCAGCCCTCGCCGCCGGCTCTGACGAGCCGATCACCCGACTGCCTCTGGTTGGCCCGGTGCCGCGGCGCATGCCCCCTGAACCGTTCCGCTACGTCGGCGCGCGCGTCATGCGTGAAGCGATGATCCTCCGCGAGGACGGCGAGGAGCGAGGTCAGCGGCCTGCATGGTGGCTGCGTGAGTTGACCCGACTCCCGCGCCGGCTCGGGTACCATCTGGGGCCATGGTGAGCCTACAGGAACAAGGCCAGACCCAGCTGCACGACGACCTCGTCGCCATGCTCACCGTGACGGGCGCCGCAGAGCACGACCTCTTCGCGATGCTGCAACCCGATATGCGGGACCTGTCCGGCCAAATCGGGGAGTGGTCGGCCAAGGATGTCCTCGGCCATCTCGCCGCGTGGCGCTCGATCGAGGCGCGCCGTCTCACCAGCAGGGAGGCGGCCGACCCGGGGACCGATGCCGAGACGATGCCCAAGGACGGCGAGGCTGGCGAAGACCCGGCGGACGAGCCGATCGACGATACGAACGCGCGGCTTCACGCCGAGCGGGACGCCTGGTCGTGGGAGCAGGTCGCGGCCGCCGCCGACGAAAGCATCGATGCGCTCGCTGCCGCGATCCGCGCCACACCAGCGACGGCGTTGCGGTCGTCCAGCCGGCTGGTGGCAGGGATCGGCGCCAACGGTGCGAATCATGCGCTTGGGCACCTCGCGGATGTCGCGTCCATGGCGGGTGGCGACCGGCGCTTTCGCGCGCTTGCCGCTGAGATCGAGGCGATTCTTACCCGCGGCGAGATCCCGGACGATGGGGCGGGCACCTTGCTCTACAACATCGCGTGCCACGACGCCATGACCGGCCGGCTCGATGATGCCCGCCGGCGTCTGCGGGATGCCTTCCGCCTGCGGCCGGACCTGGTGGCGTGGGCCGAGGAGGACTCGGACGTGGCCGCCCTCCAGGGCGAGCTGAGCGAGCTGGCGGCCGAAGGAGCAGTCACTCGTCGCGAGGACTGACTTCAACCTCCGCGTCCGGAACTTCCTCGAAGCCGCCCTCCGGGGTTCGGCGCAGCAGCACCCCCGCCGAGCGCTGCAGGGGGTGCAAGTCACGAGCGCGCATCTCCAGGCACACCCGATATGTGAGCGCGAAGCCCAGCAGCGGAACGACGAAGACGGCGGCGCGCAGCACGTTGGTCATGGTCTCAACCGGGATGTTGAAGATGATGGCTGCCACATCGTTGCCGCCGGCCAGGGTCAGCATCACGAAGACGAGGAGGCCAGCGACGCCCAGGGCGGTTCGCAGCGGCCGATCGCGCGGCCGGTCGAGAAGATTGTGCTCTGCGCTGTCCTTCGTAACTCGGGATTCGATGAAGGGCCACACGGTCATCACTCCGAAGAGGAGGCCCGGAACGAGGAGACCGGGAATGAACGGAGAGGGGATCGTTACGCCCAGCGCGGTGACCTCGATCGGCGGGAAGAGG
>JALYLE010000135.1 GCA_030774375.1 Chloroflexota bacterium
GTGAGTAGAGCGGGGGGTTGGATGCCGCCAAGTTCCGTAGCCCGGGAACCCACGGCGGGCACGGGCTCGTATCCGCCCGATTCTGTGCCCTGCCTCGTAGTTGGATCCGCGGGGCGGAACCGGGGGCGCAAGGCGCGGTCGCGGGGAGGCGCAGAAGGTCGAACCCCTCACGGACCGGTCATGAGGGGCTGGACGTAGGCGCGAATAGCGGCGAGCTTGGGCAGCAGGATGTAGCCGCGCGGACCGCTGACCTGCACGTCGTAGAACTGCGGCGGCTGCAGGACGGCTTGCGTCACCACGGCAGCCTTCGATCGGCGAGCGATCTCGGCGATGGTTGGGAGCTTGGTGCGTGGGATATCGGTCTTCAGGTTCTTAAGGCCATCGATCAGCGCCAGGACATCGACCTTCGCGCCGGGATCATTGAACTTGGCGAGTAGCGCCAGCAGAACCTGCTGTTGCCGATCCGCGCGTTCAAAGTCGTTGGTCGTGTGGCGGCTCCGGGAATAGGCGAGGGCGGTCGCGCCGTCCAGGTGCTGGGCCCCGGCGGCGATGCGGAAGTGAATCGACGGGTCGTTGATCGCCTTGGCGACCTTCACGTCGACCCCACCGAATGCATCGACCAGCGAGGCGAAGTCATCCATGTCAATGACGATCGTGTAGTCGATCTTCACGCCGAGCATCCGGTCGAACGCCCCGCGCATGACGTCGATGCCCTTGGATTGGTAAAGGCCATTGAGCTTCTCCTGCCACACCGTTCCGTCCGGAAGCGGCACGTCGACCGTGTCGCGCGGCACGGAGATCATGGTCAGCTTCGTATGCGTGGCATTCACGCTGACGACGATCATCGAATCGGTCAGGGGGTTACTTCCCTGGCTCCGGCGCGCCGCGTTCTGGTCCGTGCCGAGCACGAGGAACGTCACGCGACGGCTGAGTAGCGCCTGGTCGAGGGGGATGGGCGTCGGCGATGGCGTCGGCGTGGGGCTGGCGATCACGATTGGCGGAGCCCCGGGCCTGAGCACGAGCAGCACGATCAGACCGATGACGACGGCCAGTAGCACGAGCACCACGATCGTCGCGAAGGCACCACGGCCGCCCCGCCGCGTCTCACCGGGAGTCATCTCGCGCATTGTGGGCCGTCAGGCGCGCACGTAACGGACCGATTGGCGGCGGCGAACCGCTCAAGATCATGGAACGGCCCCGCCCGTGTCGCGCGGGCGGGGCCGTGCTGCTGGGTTGCCAGCGAGGTCAGGAGCCCGCGGTGATCGATCCGAAGAGACCGTGCTCCTCGTCATCGGGGCCGGCCGCGAAGTAGAGGACGTTATGCGGGCCGCTACCTGCATCGTTCCCGAAGCCGATCCCCCACAGCCCGTCGATGACCAGCGTGTGATGGTCCGGGGTCTTGAGGTGGCCCTTCGCCTCCCATCCGGAATCCCCGGCGCCAAAGCCGTTGATGTGGCCGTCACCAAAGTTGCCGACCAGCAGGTCACCGCTGAAGCGGCCGAAGTCAGCCGGGGCGATGGCCAGGCCCCACGGCGCGTTCAGGTCACCGCCAGAGGCGACCCGACCGATGAAGTTGCCATCGGTGTCGAACTCGCTCACGTAGCCAAGGCCTGGGCCGGCAATCTCGTCCTCGGCGTCTGCATCCTGCATGGCGTACGTCACGTAGAGCACGCCACCCAGGGCCTGGATGTTGAACGGCGCGAAACCTGCCGGAATGCCCGGATCGGTGAAGTCGCCCGGCAGGCTCGTCAGCGCGTAGCTCGAGTCATAGACGTCGATCGCGCCGTTGTGGAAGTCGGCCGCATACAGGTAGGGGTTGCTGTCACCTGCGACCGCCAGGGCCAGCCCCTTGTAAATTGCGCCTGCATGGGCGCCGCCCAGGATGGCGTCCGTGCCACCCATGACGGCTGGGTTCCAGCCGAGCACCTGGCCGCCCTCCGTGTCGAAGATGAAGGCAGCCGACGCCGTGGTGGTTCCATCGTTTACGGCAAAGAGGCCCGTCCCGTTGAAGACGACGCCCGTTGGGCCGCCGGGAACCGTCACCACGAGCGACACGATCGAGCCGTCGCCGCGATAGAGCGTGGACTTATTGGTGTGGTTGTCCGCGACCCACCAGGGCGAGCCGCTGCTGGCGGCGATCCCCCAGGCGTTGACCAGATTGGTGTCCTGGTTCAGCGCCACGTCTGCCTGGTCCGACACCAGGTTCGTGACCGTGTAGGCGTTGTTCGCGTTGATATTGCGGGCCGCGATGGGCATCGCGACGGCTGCTGCCAAGGCGACGGCGAGGGGCAGCGCAAGCGAGCGTCTGAGGAACCGCACAACTGTCCTCCTGAGTTCATGAATGGCCAGAGAAGCCGTTCCTGCTCGGCTTGGGCAGCTGACGTCTGGGCGCGGCGCTCTGCCTCGTGGCGCCTCTGGCGGGCCTACCCGTTTATACCCGGGGGGTTACGGATCGAGCGGAGATCGGATGCGCGCCGCGGTTGACGAGGGGCTCGGACGTTCGGGCCATGTTCCACACCGTCCGACCGTGCCACCATCGCCAGCTACTGCCCAAGGGGAGGAATCTCATGCGTTCCCGAATCAGGGCCTGGGGCTCGCGCGTCATCCCCGTGCTCATCGCGGCTGGCGCGTTGGCGCTCGTCGTCCCCACCTCCGCGGCCGCGCTTTGCGCCACCGATCCGGCGACCGCCAGGCCTTTCCCAAACGACCCGCAGGGCGTGGTCTTTGTGGGGACCGCTATCGAGACGCGGACCAACGGCTACAGCGCTCTCTTCCACGTCGAGGAGGTGTGGCTTGGAGGCCCGCTCCCCGAGTGGCAGCCGGTGCTTGGCAGTGACCATGAAACAGAGGGTATGTGGATCGAGGATGCCGTCCAATGGAAGGTCGGCACCCAATATCTGGTGACGACCCAGCGCCGCGGCACGATGCTACTCGGCGGCTCCGCGTGCAGCGGAAATGCCCGCGGGCGTGTTCGGGACACCACCAACCAAGATCTGGTCCCTGACCAGGATCGGATCGATCCAGAAGAAGACACCCGCACCAGGATGCGCAATCAAGCGCAAGTTGAACTCACCGGGGCTGT
>JALYLE010000136.1 GCA_030774375.1 Chloroflexota bacterium
ACCTACGCAGGCCTTGTCGAAGACCTATGGCAGATTGCCGCCGATGAGGCGAAACGCGAAACGACCGAACGCAGGAAGGCCGCCGGCTGACGCCGACGGCCCACCGTGCGTGCGTCCGGTCAGCGCGGCCGGCCCGCGGAAATGGCAGGACCGAGGTCATTGACCGCGGCATCACGGGACCCGAGTGAATCGAGCCCGAACTGCGCCTCGATGGTTCGCAGGATCGAGGTCGTGTCGTAGACGGTGTGGTCCACGCCCGACTTCGTCAGGCTGCGCGCCAGCAGGAGCGCAGGGATCCGCGTCCCAGGTCCGAAGAGGTCTGACTGGCCCGCCGCCGCGGCAGTGCCCAGGCCCGGCGGAGGAACGTGATCCCACTGCCCGCCGAACTCGTCGTAGGTGACGAGGATCAAGGTGTTGCCCGCCTCCGGCCCGTTCTCGATCGCGGAGATCAGGTCGACGAGGTGGTCACTGCCGTTCGGCTCACTGGCATAGCCGGGGTGCTCGTTCTCGGAGCCCAGGGGCTTGACAAAGCTGACCGCCGGCAGCGATCCGGCAGCCACCGCGGCCAGGAAGTCCTGTTCGTCCTGCAGGTGCGCGCGGCCCGGCTGGCCCGGCGCGTAGCGCGTGAAGTAGGCGAGCGGATGATGGTGCTGCTGGAATGACTTGTGCGGGCAGTACGGGTACCCGCTGTTCTCGCCGTTGCCATCCGGTCCGGCCGGTGCGGAGTCCGGGTCGGCGCAGTTCGGGCCCGGGCCGTTGGTGTAGCCACCTCCGTCGACGATCCCGGCGGCATTGTCCCAGCCCCCACCGTACCAATTCCAGCTGACGCCGGCGTCCGAGAGCAGGTCGCCGATGTTCATGGGCGTGGTGGTGTCATCGATGGGCGGGATCTTGGCGGCGAACCCACCCGTCGGCTGGTACCAGGGCAGCAGCGTGTTCACGCCGTAATCACCGCACGCCAATCCCGCGACGGTCGTCGGCTGGCCGCAGGCCTGCGTGACGTTGCCGTCGACCGTTGCGAACGTGCTCGCGTAGAGCGGGTAGTTGTTGCGGGGGAATCCCTGAGGATCGAGGACGGCGTGCGTTCCGCCTGGGAAGGAGGGGGCAGCCGCGGCGACGAAATACTGGTGGTTGAGGAATGACCCGCCAAAGGCCGCCTGGAAGAAGTGATCGGCGATCACGTATTTCGGCGCCCCGCGTCGGTGCAGGTACTTGTAGATCGGCAGCTGCGCTGTGTCGTAGTACCCCATGCTCATGGCGGCAGAGTCGCTGCCCGTGATGTAGCGATTCTGCTGCCCGCCGTTGAGCTGGTATTGCTCCTGGTAGAACCGATGCACCAGGTCGCGGGTGCAGCCGCCCGGAAGCCCTTGGCCATTCAGGATCCCGTTCGGGAAGCTGAACAGGTGATCGAGGTCTGGGCAGGTCGCGGCTGAGGCCGGAATGAACTCATCGATGTTGTACGGCGCATTCGCGAAGTGACTCTCATACGTCACCTGGCTGCCGTTGCCCAGCGTGACTGTCTCCGGGCCGCACCTCGTGGACAGCGGCGACGGCGCGGTGAGGTTCACGTCCTTCTGCAGCAGGCAGTCATACGCCGAGCCATCCTGAGCGAGCTGCGTTGTGTGGGCAGCATCGGCGTCTGCGAGGCCAACGACATGCTGGCCGTTGACGTCACCCCACAGGCCATACAGGTTGTCGAAGCTGTGGTTCTCCTCGTAGATCACCACGAGGTGCTTGAATTGCCCGAGCGGACCGGATTTCGGTCCTGCAGTCACGGGCGAGGCCGGCGCCAGAGCCAGCGCCGTGAGCGTAACGAGCGCGAGGATGACCCTGATCCGGGACATGGGACGTGTCACGGTTGCTCCTCCAAATGGACAGGGGTTGGTGCACCAGGAGCCTACGTCCGTGCGGAAACGGCCCGCAACGATCATGCGCGCGCAGCCTTCACGACCTGCCAAATATCGCGGTGCCTCTGCGCACCGTTCGCGCGGTCTTGAGGCAGCCGGACACGCTCCGGTATACTCGGCCCACTGCGCTGACGCGGGACCAGTACGCCTGTCTGGGCCGATCCAAGCGAGCCGGGAACGGTGCGAGCCGGCGATCGGCGGCGGCGGAACTCACCCGACGAGCAGCCGGGCAGAACGGTGGCGGCGAGATCGGTCCGTCACCCTCAAGCCTGGCCGGGCTGGCGTCCGATAGCACGCCGATGAGTGGACCGACCGTGGGGTTGTAGCTCAGCTGGGAGAGCACCTGCATGGCATGCAGGGGGTCGGGGGTTCGAGTCCCCCCAGCTCCACCATCCATCGGTCAAGTCATGGTGGTACCGCGAAGATCGCTCCCTTCGTCCTGACGAGTGGGGGCGTTTGTTATACGTACCGCAAGGCAAGAGCGGATGAACGAGACAATGACCTCGCCAGGCGCAGCGACCGACGTGCGCACCACCCATGACGGTCGTCGTTGGACGCTGCGCGCCGCCCGTCCGACTGATGGCCGACCGCTCGCCCAGCTCTTCGCGGCGGTGCGAGCCGAGGGCCGCTGGCTGTTGACGCCATCGGATGCGCTCAGCCAGCCCTCGGAGGCCTTCTACATCGCCGAGATGATCCGCGACAGCTCGGCCCTGGCGCTCGTGGCGGAGGCCGACGGTAACCTCGTCGGCAACATCCTGATCAACGTCGAGCGCAGCGCGGTGAGCGACCATGTCGGAACGCTCTCGGTTGCCGTCGCGGACGGATGGCGCGACGTGGGAATCGGGACGACCTTGGTGCGAGCCGCGCAGGACTGGGCGCGCGAGCGAGGCCTGGGCAAGGTGGCCCTCTCGGTCTTCCCTGACAACGATCGTGCGATCGCCGTCTACGAGCATTGCGGCTTCGTTCGCGAGGGACTGCGACGGCGCCAGTTCAAGCTGCGGGGCGGCGAGTTCCGCGACGAGCTGCTGATGGCCTGGCTCCCCGACGAGGCCGCGGCCGAGATGGACCGATGACGTCGCAGCAACACGTCGACCCGGCCCGCGCACGCTCATTCGACGCCTGGGCCGGCGACTACGACCGCTTCCGGCCCGGCTATCCCGACGAGCTGTTCGAGGGGATCGCGAGGAAGCTGGAGCTGCCGATGCCTCCAGTGGTCGTCGACCTCGGAGCGGGGACTGGACGCGCCAGCCTGGCGATGGCTGCGCTCGGCTGGCGGGTCACCGCGGTCGAGCCGGGCAAGCCGATGCTTGACGTTCTGCGGGCGCATGCCACCGACCAGGGGCTGCTGGTCTCGACGGTGCAGGGCACGGCAGAGGCCACCGGGCTGGATCCCGATTCGGCAGACCTGGTCACCGCGGCACAAGCCTTCCACTGGTTCGAGATGGATGGAGCGCTGAACGAGATCGCGCGGATCCTGAAGCCCGGCGGCGGCGTTGCGCTCTTCTGGAACCTGCGCGACACCGAAGGGTCGGCGTTCCTGCGCGACTACGACGAGCTGCTTGTCACATACGCTGCCGGGGTCGACACAGGGCGCTACGAGGCGACTGGTAGGGAGGAGACCGACCAGGCCTTCAAGCGGAGCACGGCCTTCACCCCGCCGGAGCTGCTCTACCTGCGCCACACGGTCGCCATGACAGGCGCCGAGTTCATCGGGATGGCGTTCACGGCCAGCTATGTGCGCGCCACCATGTCGCCCGAGCAGCAGGACCGATTCCGCATCGCTCTGGCCGGGGTCCTGGGGCGGCACGGGCACAACGACGATCGGCCGTTCGAGGTGCCGTACCGCACCGACGTGTGGATCGCACGCAGGAGGAGCCAATGACCGCGCAGACACGACCGCGGGCCGGACGGGCCGAGCGCTGGGACCCCGCCTCCTACGAGGGTCGATGGCGCGAGCGCTGGGAGCGGGACGGCCTGTATCGGGCTGCCGATGACGATCCGGCTGACAAGCACTACCTGCTGACCATGTACCCGTATCCCTCGGGGGACCTGCACATCGGTCACTGGTATGCGGCGACCGGCCCGGACATCGTGGCGCGCATGCGGCGCATGCAGGGCCTGAACGTGATGTTCCCGATGGGCTTCGACAGCTTTGGGCTGCCCGCCGAGAACGCGGCGATCGACCGCGGGGTCCATCCAGCGACCTGGACGGCGCAGAACATCGAGCGCATGCGTGCCCAGTTCCGGATCATGGGCTGCGGCTTCGACTGGACTCGCGAGGTGGTGACCAGCGACCCGGAGTACTACCGCTGGACGCAGTGGCTCTTCCTGCAGTTCTACCACGCGGGCTTGGCGTACCGGGCAATGGCACCGGTCGACTGGTGCCCCAAGGATCAGGTCGTCCTGGCGCGCGAACAGGTCGAAGGCCCCAATCGCGTCTGCTGGCGCTGCGGCACGCCCGTGGTCAAGCGCGACCTGGAGCAGTGGTTCTTCCGAATCACCACCTACGCCGATAGGCTGCTCGACTTCAGCGGGATCGACTGGCCAGAGCCGATCCGGCTGATGCAGACGAACTGGATCGGGCGGTCGGAGGGGGCCGAGATCGACTTCCCCGTCGAGGCGGCAGAAATCGTGCCGATCCGCGTCTTCACCACCCGCCCGGACACGATCTACGGGGCGACCTTCATGGTGCTGGCGCCGGAACATCCGCTGGTGCTGGTCCTGGCGGCCCCGGACAAGAAGGCCGATGTCGAGGCATACGTGGCGGCAGCCAGGCGCGAGACCGAGATCGAGCGTCTCTCCGCCGACCGGGAGAAGGATGGCGTCTTCATCGGCGCATACGCCATCAACCCCATGACCAACGAGCGCATCCCGATATGGATCGCCGATTACGTGCTGCCCGGCTACGGGACCGGGGCGATCATGGCGGTGCCGGCCCACGACGAACGCGATTACGCATTCGCGGTGCGCTACGAGCTGCCGATCCGCTACGTGGTGCTGCCGCCCGGCGGGTCGCCGCCGGAGGGCGAGGCATTCGTGGCGCACACCAGCGACGAGGTGCTAGTGGATTCCGGTGAGTTCAGCGGGATGGCAGCCGCGGAAGCCATCGGAGCGATCACGCAGCACCTCGCCGACATCGGGCTTGGCGCGCCAGCGATCAGCTACCGATTGCGCGACTGGCTGGTGAGCCGCCAGCGCTACTGGGGAG
>JALYLE010000137.1 GCA_030774375.1 Chloroflexota bacterium
GTGGATGCGCGATCGGCAGGTGGTAGCCCTCGAGATAGTTGTCGACGTAGACCTTCCAGTTGCACGCGATCACGTACTCGCGGCGTTCCACGAGGCGCATGCGATCGACGTCGTAGCCGCCCGCGGCCACCTCGGTCGGGATATCGCCCAGCATTTCGCTGAGCGAGGGAGCGCCTTCGTCCAGGCACACGAAGACGAACGGGCCCCATCGGTCTACTTGCACCGCCTGCAGACCGAAGTCCTCCTTGTTGAACTCCTCCGTCTCCTCCATCTCGGGACAGGCACGCAGTGTGCCGTCGAGACCATAGGTCCAGCCGTGGTAGTGGCATTGCAGGCTCTTTCGGTTGCCGCGCGTCAGGGCGACCTGACCGGCCCGATGACGGCACACGTTGTAGAAGGCACGCAGCTGGCCATCGACGCCATGGGTGATCACGATCGGCTCGTCGACGACCATGACTGGCACGAAGTCGCCGGGCCGCGCGAGTTCGTCGCTGCGAGCGACCAGTTGCCACGTGCGATCGAAGACACGTTCCACTTCGCGGGCGTAGATGTCCGGATCGGTGTAATAGCGAGAGGGAATCGTCGAGGCACGCGCGAGCGGCACACGGGGGGCGAGTGGGCGGTCCTTAGTCTCGTCCGTGACGGTCACCGCACGAGTGTAGCGGCGAGGCCGACGCAGCCCGGTCTGCCACTCGACACGGGGCGCCGGCTTTCGGTACTGTTCCGCCACACCATCGCATACGCTGCCGTCACACCCAGGATTGGAGGCCCGGCATGCTTAGCTCCCCACGACAGGGCGCGATAGGGGTGATCGCGGCCATCCTTCTGCTCGCGGCGTGTACCGCCGGGGCGAGTCCATCGGCTTCCGGATCAGCCGCCCAATCCAACGCCGGCACGCCGACCGCCGCGCCCACGCCGGTGGCCAATGTCCCGGACCTTGAGCTCCAAGTGCCGCGCAACCTGTTCGTCTGCATTGACATCCCGTATCCGCCCCAGGAGGCGTTCGATGAGAACGGGACTCCTGTCGGATCGGACGTCGACATCGCTGCGGCCATCGCGCAGAAGCTGGGCCTGAAATTCGACGCCGCCCACGTGCAGAACACCGTGTTCGCCGTGATCATCCCGGCCCTGGACGGCGGCAAATGCGACATCATCGTCTCGGCCCAGAACATCAATGCCGATCGGCTCAAGCAAGTCGACATGGTCCCCTACTTCAAGGCCGGCCAGGCAATCGTCGTGGCCAAGGGCAACCCCAAGGGAATCAAGACCAAGGAGGACCTGTGCGGCAATACCGTGGCCGTGCAGAACGGCACCACGGAGCTCGACTTCCTCCAGGGCACGAGTGACTACGTGGGTGCCGGGCTCTCCGATTCCTGCGTGAAGGCGGGCAAGAAGGCGATCATCATCAAGCAATTCGACAAGGACAGCGACGCGCTGCTCGCCCTCCAAAGCGGCACGGCGGACACGTACTTCGCTGACTCACCGGCCGCCGGGTTTGCCGTCACTCAGCACGCCGACCAGTTCGAGCTCTCCGGCATCACGCTCGAGGTGGCGATCGAGGGGATCAGCGTCGCGAAGAATCACACGAAGCTACGAGATGGAGTGAAGGCCGCGCTGCTGGCGATGATCGGTGACGGCACGTATGCCAAGATCCTCAAAAAGTGGGGTGTCGAGGACGGCGGGCTGACCGCCGATCAGGTCAACAGCGGGAAGCTGTAGTCGACCTCGGAGGGCGCGGTCACCTTGACGCGTCACCCTTCAAGCATTCGGCTCCGGCCAGCCATCGTGCTGGTCGGGGCCGTTCTGCTGCTCCTTCTGCTCCTCTCCGCATGCGAGGCTCGCCGTGGGGGGATCTACATCTACGACTGGAGCATCTTCTGGGATTCACTCTTCAGGCCGAGCGCCCGGATCCTCAACGGGATCTGGCTGACGGTATCGATTGCCGTCACCGGCCAGATCATCGGCGTCATCCTTGGCGTCTTCGGCGCTCTCGGCAGGCTGGCCAAGTTCCGTCCGGCGAGGTACCTGGCCAACTTCTACGTCTGGATCTTCCGAGGTACCCCGCTCCTGGTGCAGATCATGTTCCTGTACTACGGCCTGCTCGTGACGCACATCTACACCTGGCCAGACATCGTTGTGCTGGGCATCACGCTGCCAAGCGCCATCCAGGCCGGGATCTTCGCCCTGGGCGTCAATGAGGGGGCCTACATGACCGAGATCGTTCGCGCAGGGATCCTGTCCGTCGACGTTGGCCAGCTCGAAGCGGCGCGTTCGCTCGGCATGACCTACCCGACGGCGATGCGGCGGATCGTGCTGCCCCAGGCGGCGCGGGTGATCGTCCCGCCGCTCGGCAACGAGTTCAACAACATGCTGAAGACGACCTCGCTCCTCGTGGTGGTTGCCGTCCCTGAACTCTTCGTCACCTTCAACCAGCTCAATGGCAGCGGCCCAGCGAGTTTCCACCCGTTCGAGCTCTTCCTCGCCTGCGCCGTCTGGTTCCTGGTGCTCACCACGATCTGGAGCATCATCCAGGCCTTCATCGAGCGTCGTCTGGGGCGTGGCTACGGCGGTGAGCGCCCGCCGGGCCTCTTCGATCGTCTGTTCGGCACCCGGCTCCGGCGCATCGACGAGCCGGTCGGCGCCACCGGGAGTCACTAGACCGTGTCCTACGTGGCCCACCAGCCGCACGACCTTCTCGAGGCGGTCGGCGGCATCCCGGTGCCGGAGGGGGACGTCGTGGTCGAGGCGCTCGACGTTCACAAGTACTTCGGCCGGCTTCACGTCCTAAAGGGCCTTTCGATGACCGTGAAGCGCCAGGAGGTGGTGGTCGTCATCGGTGCATCCGGCTCTGGGAAGACGACCTTCATCCGCTGCATCAACCACCTCGAGAAGATCCAGTCCGGGCGGATCTTCGTGAACGGCCACCTGATCGGCTACCGCGAAGAGAATGGCAAGCTCCGCGAGGATCGCGAGCGCAACATCGCGGCACAGCGTGCCGAGATTGGCATGGTCTTCCAGCGCTTCAATCTCTTCCCGCACCTGACGGCGCTGGAGAACATCACCGAGGCGCCGCTGCGAGTGCGCGGCATGCCCGAGGACGAGGCGCGTGAAATGGGCCTGGCACTCCTCGAACGCGTAGGCCTGTCTGCGAAGGCCGATGTCTACCCAGGCCGACTGTCCGGTGGCCAGCAGCAGCGCGTCGCGATTGCCCGGGCACTGGCCATGAAGCCTGCCCTCATGCTCTTTGATGAGCCAACATCAGCCCTGGACCCCGAGATGATTGGCGAAGTGCTCGACGTCATGAAGGAGCTCGCGCGCGAGGGGATGACGATGGTCGTCGTCAGCCACGAGATGGGGTTCGCGCGCGAGGTGGCGGACCGGGTCGTCTTCATCGACGACGGCCAAGTGGTTGAGGAGGGCGTCCCGGACACGCTCTTCGCCAACCCTCAGCACGAGCGGACGCAGGCGTTCCTGTCGAAGATCCTCTAGTCGCGTAGCTCCGGTCGCTGCGGTCCTGACGAGCCCCGATGCCCAGGTCCTGTGTGCATTTCGCCGCTGTTCTTCTCAGATTCGCACGGACAGACCGCTAGCTCGCGGATCGGGCTACATCGCCCTCAGATATGCACCCGCAGACCGTTAGCGAGAAGAAGGAGTCGGGACACGGCCGTGGCCCGCGGTAATCATGCCCGGCGCACGCTCAGGAGGCGCGCTCTCAGCGCGTAAGGCCGTCGCCGGGTGATGACCTTCCCTCCAACAGTCTCGCTGTGCAAATCTGAGAGAGACCTGAGCGCCCCCAGACCGCCGGCGGCTCAGGGGCGGCGTTTTCCGTAGACCTGGGCGCGCGGAAGTCGAGCCGCCTCGTCCGACGCGCGCACGTGCTGGCGAGCGGGCTGGAGGGCGACCGGGACCTCCTTGGGCTTGCCGCCCTCGCGCTCGATCAGCCACTCAAGGCCCAGCTCGGTCAGCTCCGCGCCGCCGGCTGTCCCCGGCTCGATGAACGGTGCAACGACGAATCGGCGCCGATGCAGTCGCTCGACGGCGAGCTGTATGGCAAATGGATCCACGCCGAGCTCCTCAGCGAGAGGACCAAGGTCGACGGCGGCGTTCGGGCTGCGGCGAAGGTATCGCAGGATCGCCGCCTCGAGCTCTTCGCCGGTGGGAGGTGCGGCGCGCCGCGATCGCCTGGTCATGTGGCGGAGGATAGCAGCGGTCAGGACTCCATCGGCGTGGGCGGCGCCAGCCTGAGCTCGACGCCGAGGTCAGACCCGGCCGCCCGCCGCAGCTGCTCGGGAAGGCGCTCGTCCCACGCCGCATGCTCGGGGAGCCGGACCTGGTGCGTTGCGCCCGCCATGGGGATCCGCAGGACGGCGGCAAGGGGTCCTGGCCGTGCTCGGAGGGCCTGTGTTACCGCCTCGATGGCGGGGAGCAGCCTGTCAGGCGGTGTCCCCTCCTCGAAGACCACCTCGATCGTGGCCGAGACGCCGGCGGGGGCCGCCTGGAGCGGAACCGCATCGGCGGGGGCAGAGGGCTCGTCGCTGGCATCCGCAGGGTCCGGGCCGGTGTCCTCGTTTGGCTCGGCCGGCGCGTGCAGCGTTGGCTCCGTGATGTCAGCTTCGGAGGCCTCCGCGTGACTCTCCGATGCGCGGTCGATGGCGCGGTCGTGGGCCGAAGCGGCCGGCTTCACCGGGCTGACATGCGGAACTGCCGGCTCCGCCGTGCTGGCTGCCTCGACTCCGACTCGGACAGGCTCGCCGGGGGCGACCCCGATGGCCTGGGACTCAGGTATGGGCTCGCCCACCGGGAGAGCGGCACGCGGCGCCTCGACCCCTAACGCCGAGCTCCCAAATGGCCGGCCGTTTCCCTCGCCGGCGCCACTACCACCGCCCCACGTGCCGCGCCCGCCTCGCCCGCGAGCCAGCCGGTCTCGCTCAGTGGAGAAAGCGACCGGTCCCATCCGGACGGCGTCGTCCCAGGCGTGGACCGCCTCGCAGAGAAGCTTTGCCTCGTCGTCGCGATGGTCGACGCGGCCGCTGATCAGGACGACCGCATCCTCGACCCAGGCAGGCGCCGTGTCGGTGAAGACCTTGGGAAAGACGACAACCTCGACGGTCCCCTGCAGGTCTTCAAGCTGCGCAACGAGCATCGTCGAGCCGGCGCGGGTCACCACCCGGCGAATCCCCTGCAGGATGCCGCCAAGGGTGACACGCGCCTGGTCAGGCTCCTCCGCGAGGTCGCCGGAGTAGGCCGTCACAAATTCGGGGAGGACGGAGGCGATCTCACCGAGCGGATGCTCGGTGAGGTAGAGGCCCAGCAGCTCTTTCTCCCAGCGGAGCCGCTCCCGCCGCGACACGCCATCTTCGTCGAGGAGGACAGCGCCCCCCGATGGCATCGTCCTCTCACCCTCGTCGGCCGCCAAATCGAGCGCGGGTGGGAGCTCTGGCGCGGAGGGCATGGCGAAGAGGTCGAAGAGGGTTCCCTGCCCGGCGGCAACGTCGCGTTGATGGCGCGCGCCGCTGTCGAGCGCGGCGTCGAGACGGTCGGGCCGCAGGAGGGCGCCCACGGTCCCCAGGTCACGCATGGCGCCAGCCTTGATGAGCGATTCGAGCACGCGCTTGTTGAC
>JALYLE010000138.1 GCA_030774375.1 Chloroflexota bacterium
TGCAGGCGCAGCAGCTCCTCCCACGCAGAGCGATTCGCCAGACCCGTGAGTGGATCGGTGCGCGCCTCGCGCGCAAAGCGGTCCCGATCGGCCGCGAGCTCCTCCCTGGCGCGCGCCTGGATCAGCAATGGCTCGGCCGCCTCCGCAAGGGCTGAACCGATGCGCTGGCAGAGATTTGTGAAGCCGCGGGGCTTGCTCGCTGCGTGAGCAACCACCAGGACTCCAAACGGCTCTGGTCGGCCGATGGGCACCGCGAACCGCGCGACGAGGCCCTGCTCCCGGCCGAGCGCATCGTCCGCCGCGGCCTCAAGCTCGGATTCGAGCACGGGGCCGCCGAGGGCGCGCTGATAGAGGCGCGCGAGGGTGTCGCGGATGGCTTCGGGGTCCAGGACCGCGGGCCAGTCGCGGGTCACGACCTCGGCCAGGAGATCGTTCCCGTGCCGAACGAGGACCGCCCCCACCTCACACGAGAGCGGCTCCGCCGACTTCGCGGCGATGTGGCGAGCCGTGGCCGCGAGCTCTTCCGGCCGGTACTCCATCAGGTCGCGGATGGCATGCACGACCTCCAGCTCATCGGCCAGCAGCTTGGCGGGCGAGACTTGACGCAGTTCGGCGACGAGCTCGGCTGCCGCGCTCAGGAACGCTGAGGGATCCGGCGCCTCGAGCCCGCCGAAGACGACGAGATGCTCGGTGCCGACCGGGATCAGGACGGCCTGGCTGGCCCAGTACGGCCCCACGATACGAATCGGCTCGGGCTCGCTCACCTGTACCGGCATGCTGCGCTTGTGGGCGCGTGACGCGAGCGGCTCGCCGCCGAGTCCCAGATCGACGATTCCGCTCCATCCGACGCCTCGGCCGCTGCCACCCACCAGCGTCAGCCGGTCTCCGGCGACGCGAAAGATCAGGGCATCCTGGGCGTGCCAGCGTGGCTCCGGTGGAGGACCTGGCAGATCGGTGACCATGACCGCGGCGCCGCCTATCCGATTCCAGCGGCGCCGAAATGCGCCTCGAGAGCCGCCGGAATCCGTACTGAGCCATCGTCGACGAGGTGGGTCTCGAGGAGCGCGGCGTAGGTGCGGGCCAACCCCAGGCTCGAGCCGTTCAGCGTGTGGAGCAGCTCGGGTCGGGCTTCGGGCGCGGGGCGATAGCGGAGGTTCATGCGTCGCGCCTGGAAATCGGTGTAGTTGGAGGTGGAGCTGACCTCGAGCCACTTCCCCACTCCTGGCGACCAGGCCTCCAGGTCATAGCCCTTGGCCTGCGCAAAACCGAGGTCGTAGGTACAGCGTTCGACGACGCGATACGGGATCTCGAGCGCCTGAAGAGCAGCCTCGGCATCGGCGGTGAGCGACTCGAGCTCGTCGTAGCTGGTCTCTGGACGGACGAACTTCACCAGCTCTACCTTGTCGAACTGGTGGACACGCAGCAGGCCGCGCGTGTCGCGGCCCGCCGCGCCGGCCTCGCGACGGAATGAGGGCAGGTACGCGACGTGGCGGAGCGGGAGGGCGTCGGCCGCGAGGATCTCGTCGCGGTAGATGTTTGTCACCGGAACCTCCGCGGTCGGGTTGAGGTAGAGCCCGTCGCGGTCGACGACGTACATCTGCGCCTCCTTGTCCGGGAGCTGGCCGGTCCCGCGGGCGGAGGCAGCGTTGACCAGGATGGGTGCCCACACCTCTCGGTACCCGCGGCCCGCCTGGAGGTCGATCAGGAGGCCGATCAGTGCGCGCTCAAGGCGCGCTCCCGCGCCGGTGAAGAGGACGAAGCCTGAGCCGGCGATCTTGACACCGCGCTCCAGGTCGAAGAGTCCCAGCCGTGCTCCGATCTCCCAGTGGGGTGGCGTGGAGCCAGCGGGGCGCGGGTCGCCCCAGCGGCGAAGGACGGGGTTGTCCTCGGCGGAGCGTCCGTCCGGGACCGTGGGATGGGGCAGGTTGGGAATCAGCAGCAGGTCACGCTCAATGGCCGCCTCGACTTCGGTGAGTGCGGCGTCGAGCTCCTTGATCCGATTCGAGAGGCCTGCGAGCGCGGCCTTGGCAGACTCGGCGTCGCCTTCGCGTCCGTCCCGGATCAGCTCGCCGACGCGGCGGCTGCCCTCGTTGCGCTCGTGCTTGGCCGCATCGGTCTCGGCCAGCAGGGCTCGGCGCCGGCCGTCGGCCTCGAGGATGCGGTCGATCGGATCCGTCGGTTCACCCTTGCGCGCCACGGCGCGCTTCACTCCCTCAGGGTCCTCGCGGATGAGCGCGATGCCGATCATCCGTTGAGCGTACCGGCCGTGGCCGCCTCGCGGAGGCGTGCGACGACGAACTCGCGCTCCAGCGAGGCGAGCAACCAACCGGCGCGTGGCCCGTTGGGGCGGCCGAGGAACGCCGCGTACAGTGCCGCAAACGCCTGGCCCGCCGGGAGTTCGACTTCCTTTGCCGTTTCAAAGACGGCGGATTGGAGGGCGTCGCCTGACCAGCGCGCGCCGCCTGGATCCGTAAGGCGTTCGGCGAGGGACGCAAGGAAGGAGCGCTGCGACGGACCGAGCGCGTTGACCTCGTCGGGTACGTGATCCTGGACCTGGACGCGCGCCCGTTCTGGCGCGTAGTTGTCGAGCCAGGCACGCGCCGCCCTCGCCCGCTCGTCGAGGATTGCACGCTCGCGCTCGGTGAGCGGTGCGCCCTTCTCGGCTTCGAGCTTGGCCTGCAGATCGGCATCGGGCAGCTGGATGAGAAATGCGAGGTGCGCGAACGCTGGCCGGTAGGCCGCCGCCTCGGCGGCCACGTCCTGGTCGTCAACGAGGCTCATGGCAAAGAGGCGTGCGTGCTCGGCGGGCAGCTCGCCACGGAACTCGCGCCCGGCGACGGCGGCAGCCAGCCGGTCCCACTCGTCAAAGAGGCGGGGAATGGCATCGGTTCCCTCTGGGTCGAACTCGATGGCCTGGTTGGGGCGAGGGCGCAGGAAGAGGAGCCGAAGCTGCTGCGGCGGTATCACATCCGCCATCTCGTGCGCCGAAGCGCCCTGGCCCTTCGAGGTGCTCATCTTGCGACCACGGATGTTCAAGAACTCGTAGTCGACGCGAAGCGGCGGCTCACGCTCGAACACTTCGCGCGCGATGGCGTCCGCACGGTCACGAGACCCACCGGCGGTCGCCAGGTCCTTGCCGCACGGCTCGATCGTCACGCTAAGGAGGCTCCACTTCGCCGCCCAATCCACGTTGAAGGGCAGCTTTGCCGCGCCCTCGAAGGGGTTCATGCGGCCGGTCGTGCCGCAGCCGGTCGCCCAGGCCACAAGATCGGGCTGGCAGGCGAAGGCGACCGTCTCGCCGTCCCAATCGGTGGCCAGCGTCGTCCCGATCCGTCCGCAGTTCGAGCAGATGACGTGCACCGGGAGCCAGCCCTCGGGCCGCTCGACGTGGCTCACCCGCCGATAGATCTCGCGGATCGTGTCCGCCCGCTCGAGGGCCGTGCGGATGTATCGGTCCATGCGTCCTTGCGCGTAGACCTCGCTCATCCAGTAATAGGTATCTGGCCGAACGCCGAGGCCGTCGAAGGTGGCGATGAAGAGCTCGGCGAAATGGCGGGCATACGAGGCATGTCCGTCCGCAACGGGATCTGGAACGTGGGCGAGTGGCACGCCCATCGACCGCTCGACGGCATCCGGGGTAAGGAGCGCCTGCGCGTCCATGGGGTCGAGGTCGTCGATTCCGTAGCGCAGCTCCGTAGACAGGCCGCGGTCACGCAGCGCCCGCACGATGACATCCAGGAGGACGGGCCCGCGGAGCGAGCCAACGTGGATGGTCCCGGATGGGGTCTTGCTGTCGTTGACGACCTGCGGCCCCGAGACGCGCGACGCGAGCTCGTCGGCCCAGAACACGGCCTGCCCAGCCGCCCTCGTCAGCGGACCGAGATGACCGAATAGTCGGCGGCGCCCGCCGGGGTCTGGACGGTGACCTTCTCGCCCTTGCGGCGACCCATCAACGCGGATCCCACGGGCGACTCGTTGCTGATCCTGCCCTCGCGTGGCGAGGCCTCGGCCGAGCCGACAATGGTGAACGTCTCTTCACCTTCCGAGCCCTTGATGACCACCTTGGATCCGATGCCGACCTTGTCGCCGTTGGTGTGCCCGATCACCTGAGCGTTCTTGAGCTGAGCCTCGAGCGTGGCGATCCGGCCCTCCAGGAACGACTGTTCCTGCTTGGCGTCTTCGTACTCGGCGTTCTCGGTGATGTCGCCGTCGAGCTTTGCATCGTGGATCCGTGCTGCGACGCGTGGCCGTTCGCTGGTCACGAGGTGCTGGAGCTCAGCCTTGAGCTTCTCGAGTCCTTCGGCGGTGAGGTAGACGGGCTTGTTGTTCATTGGTCCTGAACCGATAACAAAAAACGCTCCAGGTGTAACCACCCTGTGACGGTGGTGTCCTGAAGCTGGCCGTTGCCTAGATGGCCAGGGTCGGGGCCGCCTGCCGATCACGCTCGTTCAGGCGCCGCGGCATTGTAGGTCCGGGTCCCGCGCGTGTCAAAGCAGATGCGCTCGCGTCAGCGGCCTGCGACGACCGCCATCACGAGCAGGGCGGCGGCGACGTATCGGTAGCCGATGAAGAGGGCCGTGCTGCGCCGGCGGAGGTAGGCCAGCAGGAAGGCGATCGCCGCCAGCCCAGCGAGCGCTGCCGCGACGAAGCCGACGACGAGCGGCACGACGTCCGCCGCGCCCAGAGCACCGCCGAATAGCTCGCGCGCCTTCCAGATGCCGGCGCCGGCGATGATGGGGGTCGCCATCAGGAAGGAGAAGCGCGCTGCGGCCTCGCGCTCGAGGCCGAGGAAGAGGCCCGCGGCGATGGTGATCCCGGAGCGGCTGATCCCCGGGAAGAGGGCGAGCGCCTGTGCCGCGCCTATGGTTGCCGCGTCGCGCACCCGCAGGTCGTCGAGCTCGCGACGGCGGCGTCCCACCGCCTCCGCGATCCACAGGATGGTCGCCCCGATGGCCAGGAGCGCGGCGATGTAGAGCAGGCTGTGCTCCCGGAAGAAGGTGTCGAAGAAGCTCTCACCGAATGCGCCGAGCAGGGCGCCCGGGATCACCGAGATGACGAGCAGCCAGGCGAGGCGCCGACTCGGGTCACCTCGAATGGACCGATCGCGGATTGACGCCAGCCAGGCGAGGAGCAGCGAGACGAGATCGCCCCAGAAGTAGATGAGGAGTGCCACGAGCGTGCCCATGTGGAGCATCACGTCGAAGGCGTTGGAGTTGATGAACGGGTCGTTCCAGCCCGCGATGCGCGGGACGAAGATGAGGTGCGCCGAGGAGCTGATGGGTATGAATTCGGTCAGCCCCTGGATGAGGCCGATGATGGCAGCCTGCAGAATGAGCGGCACTAGCGGATGAAGAGCGGCGCCATGACCAGCGTGATGGTCGCCAGCAGCTTCACCAGGACATGCAGCGAGGGGCCGGCGGTGTCCTTGAACGGATCACCGACCGTGTCACCCACCACGGCGGCTGCGTGGGCTGGGGTGCCCTTGCCGATTACGTTGCCATTCTCGTCCTTCAGGTTGCCTGCCTCGATGTACTTCTTGGCGTTGTCCCAGGCACCGCCGCCGTTGTTCAGGACGGTGGCCAGCAGCACGCCCGCGATGGTCCCGACCATGAGCAGTCCGGCCACTGCCTGGTAGCCAAGCACGACGCCGACGACGATGGGGGTGGCGACCGCCACGAGGCCGGGAGCCACCATCTCGCGCAGGGCGGCGCGGGTCGTGATGTCCACCACCCGGGCGTAGTCCGGCCGCTGGGTGTAGTCCATGATGCCGGGCATCTCCCGGAACTGACGCCGGACCTCGACGATGATCGCCTGCGCCGTCTTGCCGACGGCGCGGATGGCCAGCGAGCTGAAGAAGTAGACCAGCATGGCGCCGATGAGCGCAGCGACGAACACGCCCACGTCGGCCAGGTTCACCGCGGTAAGCAGCTGACCGCCGCGGTTGCGCTGGATCAGGTTGACCTTGTCGATGTACGCCGAGAAGAGGAGGAACGCCGCCAGGCTGGCTGATGCCACCGCGTAGCCCTTGGTGAGTGCCTTGGTCGTGTTGCCGACCGCGTCCAAGTGATCGGTGATCTGGCGCGCGCCCGCCTCAGATCGACTGAATTCCGCGATCCCGCCCGCGTTGTCGGTAATCGGGCCAAAGGTGTCCATGGCCAGGATGTAGGCCGTTGTCATCAGCATGCCCATGGTCGCCACGGCGGTTCCCAGGATGCCGCCCACGTCATGCCCCTCGGCATTGGTCAGCCCTGCCTGGGAGCCGAGCCAGTGGGACGCGAGCAGGGCGACCCCGATCGAGATGGCGGTCACAAAGGTCGTCTCGAAGCCAACCGCGGTCCCGGAGATGATGTTCGTCGCGGGTCCCGTCTTCGAGGCCTCGGCGATCTCGCGCACCGGACGGAAGCTGCCGGCCGTGTAGTACTGCGTGATGTAGACGAAGACCACGCTCGTCGCCAGGCCCACGAGCCCGGCTCCGAAGAACCAGACCCAGGCGGGCCAGCCGTTGGCGCCGACCGCGCCGCCGGTGTTCATCATCACGTTGGTAGTGATGAACAGGCCGACCACCGACAGGATGCTGGTCACCCAGTACCCTCGGTTCAGGATGTTCATCGGGTTCTCCGTCTCGCTGCCGCGGATGAAGAACGCGACGGACACGATGGTGGCCAGCAGGCCGAAGCCGCGGACGACCAGCGGGAAGAAGATCCAGCCCTCGGGATGCGGCCAGCCCGCCGTCTGGGCGATCGTGAAGGCGGCTACGCCCAGGATCATGGCGCCGATGTTTTCGGCGGCGGTCGACTCGAACAGGTCCGCGCCACGGCCCGCGCAGTCGCCGACGTTGTCGCCGACGAGGTCCGCCACCACCGCCGCGTTGCGCGGGTCGTCCTCCGGAATGCCGGCCTCCACCTTGCCGACCAGGTCAGAGCCGACGTCGGCGGCCTTGGTGTAGATTCCCCCGCCGAGCTGGGCGAAGAGGGCGACGAACGAGGCGCCGAACCCGAAGCCCACGATCAGGAACGGGGCCTGGTTCACGGTCACGTCGCCGATGAACGTCTCGTAGACGGTGAAGATGCCCCACACGCCCAACAGGGAGAGGGCGACCACCAGGAACCCGGAGACGGCGCCGCCGCGCATCGCAACCTGCACCGCTTCGACGAGGCTGCGCCGGGCGGCGGCGGCGGTCCGCACGTTGGAGCGGACGCTGATGAACATGCCGATGATGCCGGAGGCCATCGAGCACGCCGCACCGACGAGGAAGGCGATGGCAGTCATGATGCCGATCGGTGCGCCAGCCAACGAAGGTACGTCCGCCACCTGGCGCGTCTCGACGAGGGAGATGACGACCCCGATGACCACCGACCCGACGAGGGCAAACAATGCGATGGTCGTGTACTGCCGCTTGACGAAGGCATCGGCGCCCTCGCGAATCGTGTCAGCCACGTCCTGCATTGCCTGCGGGCCCTTGTCGCGGGACAAGACGTCCCAGGCCAGGTAGAGCGCGAAGGCGACCGCGGCAATGCCGGCGAGGGGGATCACCCAGGTGATGAGCTCCATGAATCCTCCGGTGGCGGTTGCCGCGATCGGCGGCAGACGGGCGGTGGGCACGCTCGCCTCGCGGTCAACCTTGTCTGAGACACGGAAACGCCGGCGGGAACCGCCCGGGGTGGCGGCCGCCAGCGAGGCGGCCGGATTCTCGCATGTGCGGTCGAGGGAGGTCAACCGCGGCGTCAGGTCAGGGGAGCCACCTCGGCAGCCAGCCATCGTGCGTCAGCTGGTGCGCCATCCCATCGAGGTTCATGAGCCAGATCCCGCCCGGGCCGGCCTGGTCCGCGCCGGGCGCGGGGCTGCCGGACGCGCTCGGCGGCGGGCTCCCCGTGGGCCCTGGTGTCGGGCTCGGGCTGGGCGTGGCGGACAGGCTCTCGCCGGGGCTCGAGCCCGGACTGGGGGAAGGGCCGGGGCTGCCTCCGGGCGGCGTTGCGGCCTCGGTAGGGATGCGGGCCACGACAAGCGAATCCGGCTCGGGCCCGAATGTGGCCGAGGTTTCGAGACCGACCGTGTCCGGCGCGAGCGGGAGCGAGCCAATCCCGTTCGCCGCCAGCGCGCGGAGGTGGCCGCCGCGGACGAGCGTCCCGTCATAGAGCAGGAACGCGATCCTGCCGTCCGAGCCTACCGTTGGATCGGCGGCTCCACTCGTGCCGACGATGTCACGCACGAACGTCGAGCCCGTCGCCAGCTCGACCACGACGAGGCTACCGCGCTCGACGGCGCTCAGCCCGAGCCCGTCCGGACTGAGTAGCGGGATCGGAGTGCCAGGAGTCTGCGCGCTGGGCACGGCAGGCGTGGACGAATCGTGGCCGCCCACCAGGAATCCGGATCCGTCCGGCAACCAAACAGGAGTCGAGGCCGCGATGAACGACGCGGTGGTGAGCTCGCGGGTCGCCAGATCAAGGATCCCAACCGATCCGGACGAATCCACGAAAGCCACCGAGCCGCCGTCCGGGGAGTAGCGGGGCGATCGGATCAGCGGGACCGTCGGGGCGGGCGGTGCAGTCGTGGCACTCGCAGACGGCGATGGCGACGGGCTGGGCGAAGGCGTGCCCGACGCGGGTGACGGACTCGGAGTTGGGCTCGCGATGTGGATCGCCTCAGCGCCCCCGCCGCTCGTCGGACGCTGCCAGATACCCAATCCGTTGCCCGTCTTGGCATCGGCTCGGGCGAAGGCAATCTGCGATCCATCGGGTGCGTAGATCGGATCGAATTCGAGAAGCCCGCTCTCGGTCAGGACCCGTCGGTCACTCCCGTCTGCGGCAAATTGGACGAGGCGCGCACCATCGCCAACCACGACCGTCCGACCGTCGGGCGACACGGCGTAGCTCGTGATGGGTGAGAGCTCCGCCGAGACCTGGTGCTGGTTCGACCCATCGGGGTTCATCGCCCACAGATTGGCGATGCCGGCCCGGTTCGCGAGGAAGACGATCTGGTTGCTGAGCGTGGCGGATGGCGCTCCGGTGGTGAACGTCCAGCGGATCGGCCGGCTGAGGACTGAGGAATCGATCGCGCGGAGACCCGCAGCGAGGGAGACGGAGAACGTGGTGTTCGCGGGGAGCGGCCCCGACGGCGTGAAGCGCACGATGCTGCGGTCGCGATCGGTGAGGCCCTCTGCGCCATCGGGTGCCACGATCGCGAGGCTGCCCGCGATGGAGGGGACGATGCTGAGCATGCCTCCGTTCAGGCTCCCCGGGTCCAGAGCGCGGTCGAAGAGGATCGCGATGGGACTCGTGACGGCGACCCCCTGCGTTCCGTCTGCGGGCACCAGGGTGCGGACGCTCAGCGCGGTTGGTACGGTCACGAACGCGAGGCGGAACTCCGGTGCCATCGGGGTTCCGCCCAGGTCCGTTGCCCCCGACCCGATCGTGACGAAGTAGAACCTCCCCGGGAGGAGCGGATCGCGTGGCGTGATCGTGAGGCGCTCGCCGTTCCATTTCAGGTCGACATCGGTCTGGGGACTCACCGCCAGCGCACGCACCACGCTGGCCGTATCCATCAAGGTCGAGAAGGTGACCTGGATCGACGCGCTGAGCGGGACCGACTGCGCCTCATCCGTGGGCTGCGATGCCACCACGCGTGGCTCGCCGACGGTCCGGAAGGTGAACGTCTGCGAGGGCGTCGTCATCGTGTTGCCGGCGCGGTCGCGCACGCCGCCGACCACGCGCACCGTGAACGTCGTCTGCAGCGGGAGGCGGGTCCGCGGGGTGAAGGTCATGGTCGTGCCGCTCCAGCTGAACGCGCCGTTGATCGACGGCTGGATACGAAGAGAAGCCTGTGCCGACTCGTGGTCGACCGGCTCGGAGAAGCCGATCTCCAGGCTGGCATTCGTCAGCGCCACGCTGCCGCTCCCGGGCAGGTGCTGCGACAACCCAAACTGGGAGACCGATGGCGGACGCGCATCGACCGTGCTCGCGTAGTACAGGATGCCGGCCAGGATCGAGACTCCGATGATGGCGACTGCGAGCCAGCGCAGGATGAAGACCCGGGTTCGGCTCCCCGGGCCGCCGCCCATCATGCCGGCTAGCCGTGTCGCAGCCGGGCGGGGAGGATCTGGAGTTCCTCGCGGTATTTTGCGACGGTTCGCCGAGCGAGCACGATCCCCTCGGCCATCAGTGCGTCGGCGATCTCCTGGTCGGAATGTGGCTGGGCCGAATCCTCATGGGCGATCATCTCGCGGATCCGGTCCTTCACGCTCAGTGAGGCGGTGAAGAAATGGTCGAAGGGAACCACCTCGCCGGACGGCAACATGACGTACTTCTCGGCAGTCGCACGGCTCACCGTCGACTCATGGACGCCGATCTCGGCGGCCACCTCCGCGCGAGTGAGCGGGACGAGGTGGCGGACGCCGTGCAGCAGGTACTCCCGCTGTCGCTCGAGGAGGCTGTTCGTGATCCGCTGCAGGGTCGCGCGGCGGCGGCGCACGGCATCGATGAAGAAGCGGGCTCGCCCGACGTGCGCGCGCACGTGCTCTTTCTCGGCCTCGCTCCACGTGCCCGATCGGAGGGCCGCGGACGCTTCCGCGTACGAAGCCGCCAGGCGCAGCGTGAAGCTGCGAGACTCGACCACCTCGGCGATCAGTTCCCTGTCGACCTCACGGATCAGGACGTCGGGACGCAGGATGGGGCGCGGGGCGTCTCCGCTGGTGGCCGCCACGAAGGCCGATGCCGGATACGGGTGGAGGTGCGAACGGACGAATTCGGCGGCCGCTTCGACCTCTTCCACGCTCACGCCCAGGCCGCGCGCGATCTCGCGGATGTGGCGTGCTCCCAGCGCTGCCAGGTGATCGTGCACGAGCCGCTCGGCGATCTCGGGCACTTCGACGTCTCCCTGCTCGCGCAGGTACGCGATCTGGATGAGCAGGCATTCCGTCGCGTCCCGGGCCCCAATCCCGATCGGCTCCATCCCGCGCAGCGCCTTGCGCACGCGCGCGGCGTCACTGACTGTGGAACCGGTGGCTTCCGCGATCTGCGCGTCCGTCGCGGTCACGAACCCGTCGTCGTCGATCGCCCCCGCGACCCAGGCGGCAACTGGATGCAGCGCCGGCGGCAGGACAGTTCGCAGGTTCCAGGTCAGGTGCTCCTCGAGGGTGAATGGCGCCTCCGCCCTCGCGATCGGATCGTCGGCCGCATCGTCGAGGCTCGCCAGCGAGCCGCCGGAGGGCGGCACGTCGGCATCGGCGTGCTGGGTTGGCCGTGGACCGCACTCAAGACAGACGGGGCCTCGCAGCGGAGCGCCGCAGGTCGGGCAGGTCGCCTCCTCGACCATCTCGAGCGCCGGATTCTCGTCGAGCTCCTGGGCGATGGTCTCCTGCAGCTGGGCGGAGCTCATGGCCAGGACCTTGTTCGCCACGATCTGCTTTGGCGTGACCCGCATCTGGACCGACGGGATCTGGCCCAGACCAAGCTCGATCGTCATGACCAGACCGGCGCGGCATTGACCCGCCTCATGAGCGGCAGATGCGCGGTGAAGGCGATGAGGCTGTAGCAGGCCGGATCCTGCGCCAGGCGCCGGCGATAGTCCGCCATTGGCCAACCCATGAGAGCCGCCAGGCGCAGCCGGTTCACGTGGTTGTGCGCCACGACGATCGCGCAGCGCGAGCGGCGGTCAGTCAGCCATGCCTCGATCGACTCCAGGATCGGGAAGGCGCGCGCCGCGACGTCGGCCCCCGATTCGCCGCCGGGTGCCGGTGTGGCGAACGGATCGGAATCCCAGGCGGCCCGCGTCTCGGGGTCGCGCTCGGCGCACTCCGCCGCGGTGAGTCCTTCCCAGGCTCCGTAGTTGATCTCGAGGAGCCCGGGTTCCACTTCGCTCTCTGGAGTCACGCCGAGGCCTTGCACAATGCCGGCCGCCGTCTGGCGGCAGCGCAGGGCCGGTGAGGTGATCAGGCGTAGCTCCGCCGCCGGCAGCTCGGCGAGCTCGGCCGCCAGGGCCGTGCCCAGCTCGTCGGCGAGCCGGCGCCCGTGGTCTGACAGTGGCGGATCCGAGCCCTGGCCAAGGTTGCGGCCTTCCTGGCTCGCGTCCGTCGATGCGTGACGGACCAGGAGGAGGTTCCCCATGCAACTGCGGAGTCTAGCGTCCCCGGCTCCAGGGGGCCGTACGCTATGCTGTGCCGGCCTGCCCAGCACCCCCTCAAGCGACGGAGCCGATGACCTACGCCCCGCCGGAGCCTGCGAGCGATGGCCAGCCACCTGACACCGACCGCGCCGCCGCCCGCCGCGGTCTGGGGTGCGCTCTAGAGATCGTCGAGACCCTCGTCCTGACGCTCGTCATCTACCTGCTCATTCACAACTTCATCGCGCAGCCGTTCGAGGTCGAGCAGACCTCCATGCTGCCCACGATCCTCCAGCGCGAGTACGTGCTGATCGACAAGGTGAGCCCGCGCTTCGCCGACTACAAGCGCGGCGAGATCGTGGTCTTCAACCCGCCACCGGGCTTCGAGCAGGACAACGTACCGTTCATCAAGCGCGTCATCGGCTTGCCCGGAGACACCGTCCGACTCGAGAACGGCCGTGTCTTCGTGACGCCGCCAGGTGGCAATGCGGTCGAAATCGACGAGCCGTATGTCATCAAGCAGGCCGATGGGCGCACAGCGCCCACGCTCCCCAAGGACCTGGCCGGCACCACGAGCTGGACGGTGCCAGATGGCGAGTACTTCGTCATGGGCGACAACCGGCCGGTAAGCCAGGACTCCCGGGTGTTTGGCCCCATCAGCCGTGACCTGATCGTCGGGCGAGCCTGGGTCCGGTACTTCCCACTCGACCGGATCGCCTTCCTCACCCGACCGACCTACGACGGGCTTCCCGATACCGTTCGGTCGCCGGCTCCGTCGATATCTGCAGACCTGTTCCCCTACCCACGCGGCTCCTCGGCAACGATCCAGCTGTCGATCGCGCGCTCGTAGTCGAGCAGCTCCTCCGGCCCGAACCAGAGCGCCAGCTCCGCGGCTGCGGTCTCCACCGCGTCGGAGGCATGGACCAGGTTGCGCAGTCCGCTGATCCCCAGGTCTCCGCGGATAGTGCCTGGCACTGACTCGTTCGGCATCGTGCCGCCGACCAACCGGCGGACGGTGGCGATCGCGTCCGGACCCTCGAGCACGAGGGCCACCACAGGTCCGGCGGTAATGAACTCGACCAGGCCGCCGTAGAAATGCTTGCCGGCGTGTACGGCGTAATGACCCTCGGCCATCTCCAGCGGAACCGAGAGCATCCGCAGGCCGACGATCTTCAGCCCCTTTCGCTCGAACCGCTCGATGATCTCGCCCACGAGGCCGCGCTGAACGCCGTCGGGCTTGACGAGGACGAGGGTACGCTCCATCCGGTTCAGGCTCCTTCGACACGTCGTGGGCGCCACTTTCGGGAGGCCACCAGCCCCACGCGGCGATGGCCGGCGCCCGATGGCCGGCGCCCGATGGCCGGGATCAGCCCCGGGCTGCCCGATCGTAGGCGATCGATGCCTCCGAGCCGCGGCCGGCTGCCCTGAGCAGGTCGCCGTACAGTAGCAGACGCCCCGTTCCCGGCTCCTCGCTCAGCGTGGGTTCCAACAGGGCGACACCTTCCGGGGCGATCCGTGGATCGAGGCGCAGGGCGACCATCAGCTCCCGATCGCCGCGATCCGGGTCGCCCGCACCGAATGCCATGCGCGCGGCCTCGAGTCGCGCGTGTGCGGCAGCGGTGCGTGCTGGATCCGCCGGGACGCCCTGTTCGCCTGGAACGTGGCCTCCTCCTGGGGCGAACGCGTCGGCGGCCGCCCCCTGCCGCCGCGCAAGCAGCGATGCGGGTGTCGGCCATCGAAGGCGCGAGGGCAAGCCCGCGCGGAGGCGCCACGCCTCGTCGACGCCGACCGCCCCGACCACCCGTTCCATGAGGGCGCTGGCTCGATCCGTATCGCCGCGGGCAGCAAAGGCCTCGGCCTCGATGAGCATGATCAGGGGCCTGCGACGCTCGAGGCTCCCGCCGCGCACCCGGTCGATCGCCTCCCCAGCGGCCAGCGGCCGTCCTTGGCGCCAGAGCGCCTCGGCAAGGAGTGCGCGGGCGGCGTCCAGCTCCTCGGGCGCGCCGCGGGCCTGCGTCTCCAGACGAGCGATGCGCCGCAGCATGACCGCCTCGCTGAGCCCGGCAAGTCCCGAGGCGAGCTGCGTGCGGGCCAGTGCGAGGTCGTCGGGGATAAGGTCGATGATGTATTCCTCTGAAGCCCGATCTCCTGGCTGCGTCGGGTCATGTGGCACGGTTGACTCCAAAGGCTCGTCGGCGCGTGGCGCTTCCGGCGCCCGCATCCGGGAACTTGACTCTCCACCGGGGGCGCGGGAAGTCATGCCGCGATCAGCCGTCCGAAGCGCCGGCTGCCGCGGAATGGCCCTAGCAATGCCAGGCGTACCTGGCTCGGATCCAGGAATCGCCGGGCGACGCGCAGCAGGTCGTCCACGGTTACGGCGTCGAGTCGCTCCACGACCTCTGCGACGGACAGGATGCGCGGCAGCAGGATCTCTGATGTCCCAAGCCACGACGCGACGGCGCCGGTGTCCTCCATGCGCAGCTCGAGCCGTCCGCGCGTGTAGGCGCGCGCCCGGTCCAGCTCCGCCGCCGAAACCGGCTCCTGGACCACCCGCTCGAGCTCGGTCAGGATCGCGGCCAGAACCTCCTCCACGCGGTCGGGATCAAAGCCGGCGTGCACACCCACGGTGCCGCAGTCCGCGTACATAGAGGCGAAGGTCGAGACGTCGTACGCCAGCGAGCGTCGCTCGCGCAGCTCCAGGAAGAGGCGACTGCTCATTCCATCCCCCAGGACGGCGCCGAGCAGGTCGAGGGCCCAGCGGTCCGGATCGCTTCGGGCCGCACCGGGCATTCCCAGGCAGACGTTGCCCTGCGCCAGGGCGCGGTGCTGGATACGCAGCGATCCTGGCGGACTGACCTCCGGTGGCCCGCCCGCGGGCGTCGCGGGGAGCGGGTCGGGGAGGCGTTTTGCTCCAGCCGCTGCCATCGGCTCGTCATCCCACCAGCCTTCTGCGGCCCGAAGGACCGCCTCGTGATCGATCGCTCCGGCGACGGCGAGCACCAGCCGATCCGGCCGATACCAGCGTCGCCAGTGCTCGACGGCGAGCTCGCGAGTCGCGCGGCGGACGCTGCGTGGCGTACCGGCGATCTCGCGGCCTAGCGGATGGGTGCCGAAGAGGAGCTCGTCGAAGAGCGAAAAGACGTGATCGGTCGGTGAGTCAACGTACATCCGGATCTCGTCGATGATCACCGGCTTCTCCGCGACCAGATCCGTTCGCCGCAGGAGCGGCCGCAGGGCGAGCTCGCGCACGACGGACAGGGCGGTGGCGGCCTGCTTCGCCGGCACCTTGGCCGAGAAGACGGTCAGCTCGCGATCGGTACTCGCATTGACGCTGCCCCCGCAGCCCTCGACGGCCTCGGAGATGGCGCCCGCCTCCGGGTAACCCGCCGTTCCCTTGAAGACGAGGTGCTCGAGCATGTGCGAGAGCCCGGCATGGGCATCGTCCTCATACCGTGAGCCAGTGCCGACGAAGAGCGCAACCGAGACCGATCGCGCCCAGGGAACCGGCTGGGTGATGACCCGCAGGCCGTTGGGCAGCACGCTGCGCTGGTACGGTCGCTCGGCGGGCTGGCGCGTGCGCTGCGCGCTGAGGCGCGCCGTCATCTAGCCATCCTCGTCCTCGTCGGAGGCCTCCGACCCATCCGAAGACATCATCAGCTCCATCTGGATGAAGCGGAGGTCACGCGCCAGCTCATCGGCGTTCCGCGGAAGGGGGCGGGCAGCACCGGATTCCCCGTCGTCGCTGCGTGGCCCGGCGGCAGCGAACTCGATGACGACGCGCTCGCTCCCGATCACGAGGGTGTAGACCAGCAGCTGCTCGCCGGTCGTATCGAACTGCAGGTAGTCGAACGAGTCGAGGTTGAGGCAGATCGCCAGTGGGGTGAAGTAGCTCGCCACCTCGGGGTGATCGACCACGATCCGTTCGACCCAGCCCGTGCCACTACTCTCGATCTGATTGCCGCGGTAATACCGGTACGTCACGGTTTGCTTCAGGAGAGGGCGCAGCACGTTGTAGATGTCGCTCCGGTTGGTGACGACGCCGGTGTTGATGTAGAGCTTGGCTCGCGCCTCGGACATCGGATCGTGCTCGCGCATGCGGCGGGGTGGGGATCGTCGGCGAGTCTAGCACCGGCGCCGGGACCCGATGACGTGGCCGGAACCCGCCCAATCGACTGCTACGATGTCGCGCGATGAGGCTCCTGGCGGCCGATATCGGCAATACCAACCTGTCGCTCGGCCTGTTCGACGGGAGCGAGCCGGTGGGGTCGTGGCGTGCAACGACCGAGCCAACCGCCACCGCCGACGAGGTGGCGACCCTCCTCGTCGGACTGCTCGCGCTCGACGGCCACGGGCTGGAGGAGATCGAGGCCGTCGCCCTGGCAAGCGTGGTCCCCTCGATGACCGAGACCTTCTCGCGGGCGATCCGCCTGCGGACCCGGCGTGTGCCCGTCATCCTCGACGCGACGTCGCTCGGCGGGATCCTGGCCATCGAGATCGATCGACCCAGCGAGGCGGGAGCCGATCGCCTGGTGAACGCCCTCGCCGCCCGGGTCGAATTCGGGGGTCCTGCAATCGTCGTCGACCTCGGGACGAGCACGAATTTCGACGTCCTCAGCGCCGAGGGCGCGTACCTGGGCGGTGCCATCGCGCCGGGCCTCGGCCTGTCGCTGGAGGCACTCGTCGAATACGCGTCCAAGCTGCCCCGGATCGAGCTCCGCCGCCCGCCCCACGCCATCGGCTCCAACACCGTCCACGCCATGCAGAGCGGCAGCGTGCTTGGCTACATCGGCCTTGTCAGCGGACTGCTCGCTGCCCTGCGGAGCGAGCTGGCAGAGCGCTCGCCGGCCGGCGCGAGGGTCACGGTGGTGGCGACCGGCGGCTACACGTACGAGCCCTGGCTGGCCGACGTCCCCGGGATCGACGCGGTCGAGCCGGACCTGACGCTCCGCGGCATCCGCTACGCGTGGGAGGCCATGCGCGGCGGCACGGGGCCAGCCGCTGCAGCGGAGGCGACCGACGCGATAGGAGATGCAACCGAGGCCAGGGCGGAGGCGCGGCGATGAGCACCGAGCAGACCCCCCTCGCCGGCCGGCGGATCGTGGTCGGGGTCACTGGCAGCATCGCTGCGTACAAGGCCGTCCTCGTCGTCCGACGTCTCCTCGAAGCGGGCGCCGTCGTCGACGTCGCCATGACCCGGTCCGCTGCCGCGTTCGTCGCCCCACTCACGTTCGCAACCCTCACCCACCGTCCGGTGGTCAGCGACGTCCTGGAACTCGACGCCGACCAGCAGATCGCACACATCGAACTGGCGGAGGCAGCGGACGCGGTGGTCATCGCTCCGGCCACGGCCAATGCGCTGGCTGAGCTGGCGGCGGGCCTCACTGGCAGCCCGGTTACCGCGATTGCCTGCGCCAGCCGGGCCCCGGTCGTCGTGGCGCCGGCGATGGACGCTGGGATGTGGGAACACGCGGCGACGCAGCGCAACGTCGCCACGCTTCGGGAGCTCGGCTATCGGATCGTGGAGCCGGAGGTCGGCGCGCTGGCCTCCGGGCTGACGGGCGCCGGGAGGCTCGCCGAACCGGCGACCATCGTCGCGACGGTTGAGCGACTCTTCGCGCGGGCTGGAGATCTGGAGGGCCTGCGGGTCGTGGTGACCGCCGGCGGCACGCGTGAGCCCATCGACCCGGTCCGATTCATCGGCAATCGGAGCAGCGGCAAGATGGGCATGGCCATCGCCGAGGCGGCTCGCGACCGCGGCGGGGCGGTCACCGTCATCGCCGGCGCCACCAGCGTCGCATCGCCCACCGGCGTTGGCATCGTCGACGCCCCCACCGCTGCTGCCATGCGCCAGGCCGTGCTTCGGGAGGCGGTCGGCGCCGACATCCTGGTCATGGCCGCCGCGGTCTCCGACTTTGCCCCGAAACGCCCGCAGAGCCGCAAGATCAAGCGCGATGGGTCTGGCCTGCAGGTCGAGCTCGTCCCGAATCCGGATATCGTGGCCGAAGTCGGCGAAATGCCCGACGAGGTGCGGCCGTTCCTCATCGGCTTCGCGGCCGAGAGCGACGACCTCGAGGCGAACGCTCTCTCCAAGCTGCGCGACAAGGGACTCGACCTGATCGTCGGCAACCGAGTCGGTGGGCCGTTCGACGCCATCGGCTCCGAAGAGAACAAGGTGACCGTCTTTGGTGCCGAGGGCTCGATCACGGATTGGCCGATGCTCCCCAAGCGCCAGGTCGCGGAGCGCCTCTGGGACCTCATCGTCGATCGCTACCGCCAGGCTCACGAGCACGGGGCGGCGCGACGGGGCGGCAGCGCCCGACGGCCCGGAACGCGTTCGCGTCGCGCGTGACGTGCGCGTCGTCCGGACCGTTCCCGAGCTGCGCGAGGCAATCCTGGAGCATCGTGTCGCGGGTCGCTCTGTCGGTTTCGTGCCAACGATGGGCTTCCTGCACGAAGGTCAGCTCTCGATCATTCGCCGCGCACGAGCAGACAGTGGCTGTGTGGTCGTCTCGTCCTTCGTCAACCCAACCGTCTTCCCGAGCCCGGAAGATGCGGCTCGCTACCCGCGCGACGAGGCCCGCGACGTAGCGCTGCTCGAGCCAGAAGGGGTCGACATCCTCTTCGTCCCCGAAGCGGCGACCCTCCATGAGGACGATGACCTGACGAAGGTCACGGTCGAAGGGCTCACCCGCCGCCTCGAGGGTGCCTCGCGGCCGGGCTACCTGGACGCCCTGACCACCGCGACCATCAAGCTCGTCCACCTGGTGGGGCCGGCGCGCCTCTACCTCGGGCAGAAGGATGCGCAGCGCGCGGTCGTCACCCGTCGCATGCTGCGGGACCTCTTCGTCAACGTGGAGCTGGTCGTCTGCCCCACGGTGCGGGATCCGGATGGCGTGGCCATCGGCGCGCAGAATCGATTCCTCTCAATCGAGGAGCGACACGCGGCGGCGTGCCTGTACGCCGCCCTCAGCGCAGCGCAGGCCGCATACGACCGCGGCGAACGCTCTGCCGAGGTGTTGCGCGCGCGCATGACCGATGTGATCGCTGCCGAGCCGATGGCGCGACCCGACTACATCAGCGTCGCAGATGCCGAGTCGCTCGACGAGCTGCAGCGCATCAGCCGGCCGGCGGTCGCGCTGTTGGCGGTCTGGATCGGGAAGACGCGGCTGGCCGACGCAATGCCACTCGGCCCGGAGCAGCCTGCCGACGTAGCGTAACCGCGAAGGCGGTCGCCACCCGGGACCCGACGCGTCGTCTGCTGCGGGCATCCGCCCGTGGCCTGATCACGCCGTCGGCGCAGCCCTGCGGGACCCGAAAGTACTAGAGACGGCTGGGCCCCACATCCGTAATCATCCGCGCCGTCACCGCGATCTCGGCTTGCCGATTTCAGATCGCGGCGCGACAGGAGGCCGGCGGGTGCCCACGTCCGGCCTCCTGTGATATCCGCCGGACGTCAGGCGCGCTTGCCCTCGGCGCGCATCGCGGCCTTGTGCGCGCGCTTGCCCTCCTGGTAGCGGGCGAGTGCCTCGGGCGAATCAACGTCCCCGAGGGTTGGATGCGACGGCACCCGTTCCGCCAGTCCCGGCAGCTGGACACCCAAGCGCTTGGCCAGGATCGCCATGATCGAGCGAGCCTTCATCTCACCGATCGATGGCAGCGCAAGCAGCCGGGCCTCGAGGTCCGCGCCGTCTCGCGCCTCGCGCCAGATCCGCGACGCGTCGCCGTCATAGCGCTCGACGATTGCGGCAGCCAGCGACTGGACCCGCTCGGCCATGCTGCCCGGGAAGCGATGGAGCGCCGGACGCTCTCGGAAGACGCGGTCGAGCTCAGCCGGAGGCGTCGCCGCGATCCGCGCCGCATCGAGGTGACCTATCCGGCGGCGCAGCTCGGCGGGACCGGTGAAGGCCTTCTGCACCGAAACCTGCTGGTCGAGCGCGAAGCCGATGAGGAGGGCGAGCGGCTCGGTCGCGATGAGGCGATCGGCCTCGTCGTCGCCGGTGAAGTAGAGCCGATCGGTCATCCTCGTGCCTTCGTTCGCCGCTCCACGAGGTCGACTGCTTCGTGCAGGCGGGTCACCAGCTCCGCGTCGATCATCTCCGGCTCGAGGTGCTCGCCGAGCCGCTCCATCATGTCGGCCGCCATCGTCAGCAGGACATCGGCGTCGGCGATGAAGAACTGCGGCTCGTTGTTGTATCGGACCAGGGTCAGGCGCCCCTGCAGCGCCGTCCCGCCCTCGCCGTGCGACACCTGGGTCCCAAAGTTGTGGCCCTGGATGCCGTCCGGGTTGTTCAGGAAGTTCAACGCGTTGTCGATGGCCAGCCCAAAGCGGGCGCGCCACGAGACGAGCCGTTCCTGGGTCTCCGACGCCAGACCGATGTCACCGATCTCCTCGAAGACCTCGCGACCGATGGTCAGCAGACCGACGAGGGTCGACCCGGCGCGGCCGCCGAGCATCACCTGGAGTGAGCGTTCGAGGGTGAAGACGTCCGAGTCGAAGCGCGGCGAGGTCGTAACCTCGGCAAGCAGGTCCTCGACGTTGTCCAGCTGGCCGGGCTCCGCCAGCGCGGTCCCCAGATTGAGGATCTCCTCGCGGAAGAGGAACCGTTCTTCGTGATCGAGCATCAGCTTCCGGCCGGCGAACTACGGGTAGAGCCCGCGGAGCGTCGTCGCCTCCGCGACCCGGTTCACGGCGACCATGTAGGCGGCCGTGCGCATCGGCACGTCGCGACGGTCAGCCATCTCGTGCACGCTGATGAAGGCCCGATCCATGATCCCCTTCAGCGACTCGTTGATGCGGTCCTCGGTCCAGAAGAACGACTGCATGTCCTGGACCCACTCGAAATAGCTGACCGTCACGCCACCGGCATTGCACAGGATGTCGGGGATCATGAAGACGCCGCGGTCGTTGAGGATCTCGTCGGCCTCGGGGGTCGTTGGCCCATTTGCGGCCTCGGCCACGATCCGAGCCTTGACGCGCGGGGCATTGTGCCTGGTGATCTGGTTCTCGAGCGCTGCCGGGACCAGGATCTCGCACTCGACCTCCAGGAGCTCGGCGTTGCTCATGGCATCGGCTCCGGGGAAGCCCACGACCGTTCCGTGCTCGCGCTTCCAGGCGTTGACCTTGGCCGGATCGAGACCATTGGCCTTGTGGATTCCGCCGGACGAGTCGCTGACCGCGACGACCGTCGATCCCTCGGCCGCCAGCAGGGTTGCCGCGATCGACCCGGCGTTGCCGAAGCCCTGGATGGCGACCCGAGCGCCGGGAAGCGGCAGGCTGAGCACCGTGCTCGCCTGGAGGAGCGTGTAGACGGCGCCGCGAGCGGTCGCCTCGTTGCGACCCAGCGACCCACCGATAGCCACGGGCTTGCCCGTGACCACACCCGAGATCGTGTAGCCGTTGTGCATCGAGAAGGTATCCATGATCCAGGCCATGGTCTGGGCGTTGGTGTTCACGTCCGGCGCCGGGATGTCGCGGTCCGGACCGATGAGCGGGCTGATCTCGGTCGCGAAGCGGCGGGTCAGACCTTCGAGCTCGCGTTGCGAGAGCTTCTTGGGATCGACGATGACGCCGCCCTTTCCACCACCGTACGGGATGTTCACGCAGGCGCACTTCCAGGTCATCCACATAGCGAGAGCGCGAACCTCATCGAGGGTCACGTCCTGGTGATAGCGGATCCCGCCCTTGGCCGGACCGCGCGCCAGGTTGTGCTGGACGCGAAAGCCGGTGAAGACCTCGACATGCCGATCGTCCATCGTCACCGGGAAATTGACGGTCAGTTCCCGCTTGGGGACCCGCAGGACCCGACGCAGTCCATCATCCAGGTCGAGCTTCGCGGCCGCCTCGTCGAACTGCTGCTGGGCGACCGCCCAGATGTTCGGCGCCTCCACCGCGACCGATCGTTGGCTGGCCATCGGATTCGAGCGTGCCTCCTCGTGTCGTGGTGGGCCGGCGCCTCTCCACGCGATGTCAGCGGAGGCAGGCCGGCGCCGGGGTAGCGCCAGATTATACGGAGCGCCATGTTGCGGCTGTCGAGGCCGCGGGGTCAGGCGCTAGACGGTCTCGATGGCCATGGCCACGGCGCCGCCACCCCCCAGGCAGAGGGTTGCCAGGCCCTTCCCGCCGCCGCGACGGCGCAGCTCGTAGAGCAGCGTGGTCAGCACGCGGGCTCCGGATGCACCGATAGGATGGCCCAGCGCTATGGCGCCGCCGTTGACGTTGACCCGATCCCAGTCGAAGCTGAGCGCGTTGCCATCGGCCAACACCTGCGCGGCGAAGGCCTCGTTGATCTCGATGAGGTCGAAGTCGCCCACCGTCCCGCCGGTCTTCTCGATCAGCCGCGCCACTCCCTCGATCGGCGCCTCGAAGAGCCACTCCGGCGCGACGTCCGCCTGGGCGTACGCAGTGATGCGCGCCATCGGCTGGGCACCCTCACGCTCGGCGGCCGCCTCGGAGGCGATCACGACCGCCGCGGCACCGTCCGTGATTCCGGGCGAGTTGCCGGCGGTGACCGTGCCGCCATCGGGTTGGAAGGCAGGCTTCAGCCGGGCGAGCGTCTCCAGTGATGTGTCGGAGCGCGGGCTCTCGTCGGTATCGACCGTGGTGCTCCCCTTCTTGCCGGCGACCTCGACCGGGACGATCTCGTCGCGGAAGCGGCCCTCCTCGATGGCGGCGAGCGCACGCTGATGCGAGCGGACGGCGAACTCGTCCTGGGCTTCCCGGCTGATCTCATGCTTGCCGGCGACCCGCTCAGCGTGCATCCCCATGTGGACGTCGCAGATCGCGCACCACAACCCATCGTGCACGGTCGAGTCGATGAGCTCGCCGTTTCCGAGCCGGTAGCCGCTGCGTGCCTGGGTGAGCAGGTAGGGGCCGAGGTTCATATTCTCCATGCCGCCGGCCACGATCAGCTCCGCGTCACCGGCACGAATGGCGGCGGCGCCGAGCATCACGGCCTTGAGCCCGGAACCGCAGACCTTGTTGATAGTCGTGGCGCTGACGCCGTCAGGGAGGCCCGCGCGCAGCGCCGCCTGGCGCGCCGGCGCCTGGCCGGCCCCGGCCTGCAGGACCTGGCCCATGATCACCTCGTCTACGTGCTCGGGGGCGATCCCGGCGCGCTGCACGGCCGCTCGGATGGCGGTCGCGCCCAGCGCCGTTGCCGGAGTGGTGGAGAGGCCGCCGCCGAACTTGCCGATGGGCGTGCGGGCGGCGGACAAAATGAAGACTTCGTTCATTCCAGTCATGGTACCGCGGCGCCGGTCCCTCGCCATCGGGCGTCATTTGCGGCTCGGGTAACTAATGGTAGGGCAGGCCCCTGCCCAGGCCGCGGTTTGCGGCTCAGGTAACTAACCGAGACGCAGGCCCGGCCGATAGCCGCCGGTTGCTCGAGCTGGCAAAGGGTGGACAACGAGATGGCTTCTGAGGGCCTCCGAACGCGCCTTGTTCTCCGTTAGTTGTCCGGGCGGCAAATTCGTACACGGCTTGAGCTCAGCGGGGAGAGGTGCGCGCTTGACCCGCTGCCCATTTCCTCGCCCATTGCCAAATTGCAACCCCGTTGCTGTTAGGCCGGTGGTGGAGCCTCGATGTGGGTACGAGGAGCGCTCCCTGAGCGTGCGAGCAACGTCCGCAACTCCCAATTTCGCTGCGTAGCCTGCCGAACGGCAAGGTGGCTGCAATCTGGCGAGGAAATGAACGGGACGAGCTGATAGCAGCAATGGTGTTGCAGTCTGGCGAGGAATCGAACCGGACGGGCGGGTCTCCCCGTCGACCGTCGTTTGGGATAGACCCGCTACTCCGGCGTCTCCTCGTCGAAGAGGTGGCCGACCTTGTCGGCCCATCGGTCTTTGACGACCCGCAGCTTGACCTTGAGCGAGGGGGTGAGCTCGCCCTCTTCCTCGGTGAGCTGGCGGGGTAGCAGCGCGACTCGCCGCGGCCGCTCGAAGATCGCAAAGCCGTCGAGCTTGGCGCGGACCTCTCCCTCGATCAGCTTCTGTACCAATTTCTCCTCGATGAGCTGCTCGGGCGGCACCTCGGCGATCCCGTTGGCCGCCGCCCATTTTCCGACCTCATCGAACTCCGGGGCGATCAGCACGCCGGTGTAGGGCTGACGATCACCCAGGATCACCGCTTGCGCGATGTACTTCGACGTGCCCAGGAGTGCCTCCATCGGTGCGGGGCTGACGTTCTTCCCGTTGGCCAGCACGATGATGTTCTTGAGCCGATCCGTGATGCGGATCCGTCCGATAGCATCGAGCTCGCCGATGTCCCCGGTGTGAAACCACCCGTCGCGATCGATCGCCACGGCGGTGTCCGCTGGCTCGTTCAGGTAGCCCTGCATCACCTGGGGGCCGCGCACCAGGATCTCCCCGTTCGCCGCGTCGATCTTCACCTCCGTCCCCGGAGCCGGGCGGCCGACCGTCCCGAAGACGAAGTCGCCTGGACGGTTGATCGAGACGAAGGGCGCAGTCTCGGTGAGCCCGTAGCCCTCCAGGACGAGCATGCCCATTCCGTAAAAGAACTCGCCGATCTCGCGGGAGAGGGGCGCCGATCCCGAGACGAAGTACCGGACGCGACCACCGGTCCGGGCCCGGATCTGACCGAAGACAAGGGCATCTGCCACCTTGAGCTGGGCTCGCAGCCAGAGGGAATCCGTCCGGCCTTCCAGGTGGTTCGCGTACTTCTTCCGGCCCAGGCTGGCGGCCCACCCGAAGATGCGCTGCTTCAGCGGGGAAGCGGCCTCAACGTTCGATAGCACGCGCGAATAAACCCGCTCGTAGAGGCGAGGCACGGCCACCATGACGGTGGGCTTGACCTCGACCATGTTCGCCGGCAGGCGCTCGATCAGCGGCTCCGCGTAGGCGATCGTGCAGCCCCGAGCCAGTGGAACGACCATGCCGGCCACCCGCTCGTAGCTGTGACTGAGGGGCAGCCAGGAGAGGAAGGTATCGGTCGGGTAGAAGTCGACCACCTGGATGACCGCCTCGTAGTTGTAGACCAGGTTGCCGTGCGTGAGCATCACGCCCTTGGGATTGGCGGTGGTGCCCGAGGTGTGGATGATCGTAGCCAGCTGGTCGCGCGTGATCGCACGCCACCCCTCTTCCCAGGCGCGCCGATGATCTGGATCCGTGGGGGCCAGCCCAAACACCTCGTCGAACGTGATGGCTCCGGCGGGCAGCGTGCCGCGCTCGTCGATGACGACCACCTTCTGGAGGGTCGGGCAGTCCGCCCGGATCGACTCCACCTTCGCCGCCTGCTGCGCGTTCTCGACCACGATCAGCGAGGCGCCGACGTTGTTGATGATGAAGGCCGCCTGGTTAACCTCCATGCTCGGGTAGATGGGGCAGGTCACGGCGCCCAGCGCCATGCTCGCCAGGTCGGAGATCAGCCACGCTGGTCGGGTACGGCACAGGATGCAGATCCGGTCACCGCTCCCAACCCCCAGCGTTTGGAGCCCCAGTGAGACGTCCCTGATCCAGTCCCACGTCTCGCCGTAGGTGGTCGAATGCCATTGAGCCTGCTCCTCCGCCTCCGGCTCGCCGCCAGTCGAGCGCCGACTGCGCGGGAGCTTCCACTGCAGCGCGATCCGATCCGCGTTCTGAACCGACGAACGGTAGATCAGGTCGACGAGGTTCGCGGCTCGCTCACCCTGGACGGCCAACGGCTCGAACGGCGCAACCTGCGGCCCGCGGCCCGGCGCCGGAGCCGATGCCTCGGCGGGCAGCTGAGCGGCGCTCGATGTCATGACGCTGACCCTCCCTCAGTGATCTGCGAGCGATCCTGCCTGCTCCTCACTGCGGCATGACTTCGGCGATCCGGTGTGTCTCCCGGCCGGCGCGTGCATCAGGCCCGACGGAGCTCGTCGAGCAGGTGCTGCGCCACGATCAGCCGATGGATCTGGTTCGTCCCCTCGTAGATCTGGGCGCCTTTCGCGTCGCGCATGAAGCGTTCCACCGGGTTGTCCCGGCTGTATCCGGCGCCACCGTAGACCTGGACTGCGTCGGTGGTGACCTGCATGGCGGTGTCCGATGCGAACAGCTTGGCCATGCTGCTCGCCGCGTTGATCGGCTGGCCCGCGTCGCGCATGCGCGCCGCTCGCCAGGTAAGCAGGCGCGCGGCTTCGATCCGGGTGGCCGCGTCGGCCAGGAGCGCCTGGATCATCTCCTGGTCGGCTATGGGGCGGCCGAATTGCCTGCGCTGCAGCGCATAGCGCCCCGCATGCTCCAGCGCGGCGCGCGCCAATCCGACGCAGGCTGCGGCGATGCTGATCCGTCCCGCGCCGAGCGATGAGAGCGCGACCTTCAGCCCCTCGCCCTCGGTGCCCAGGCGATTCTCCTCGGGGACCAGGGCGCCATCAAAGATGAGCTCCGCCGAGATCGAGTCGCGGATTCCCATCTTCCGCTCGTGACTGCCGACCCGGAAGCCCGCCGTGTCGCGCTCGACGACGAAGGCGGTGATCCCGTCGCGTCCGCGGGCGCGGTCGACGGTCGCGAAGACGAGGTACGCGTCGGCCTCATCGCCGTTGGTGATCCAGATCTTCGTCCCGCTGAGGGCGTAGCCACCATCGGTACGGTCGGCTCGGAGCGCGAGTGCCGCAGCGTCCGAGCCGGCGCCGGGCTCCGTGAGCGCAAACGCGCCAAGCGCGGTACCGGCGGTCATCGGCGGCAGGAAGCGAGCGCGCTGCTCCTCGCTCCCAAAGGTGAGGATCGGCAGCTGACACAGGATGTGGACCGATAGGCTGACGGCCATCCCCATGTCGGCGGCCGCGATCTCCTCGCAGGCGAGAATCCAGGCGAACGTGCTCATCCCCGCCCCGCCGTACGCCTCGGGGTATGGCAACCCGGTCAGGCCGAGCTCGCCCATCCGCACGAAGAGCGAGCGGTCAAAGCGCTCCTCCTCGTCGCGCTGCGCTACGGTGGGCGCCAATTCACGCTGGGCGAACTCCCGGACGGTGTCGCGGACCCCTCGCTCCTCGTCGCTGAGGGCAAACGGGTCGGGTCGTCGCTCGAGCACCGGATCGGGCCGCTGGGCGGCCGGCGCGGAGGCCATTCAGGCGACCCTGATGCCGTTTTCGTCGTATCGGTAGAAGCCGCGTCCTGCCTTCCGACCAAGATGACCGGCGGTCACCATCTGGCGCAGCAGCGGCGCTGCACGGAACTTCGGATCGCCGAAGCCGCGGTAGAGCACATCGAGGACGTTGAGCATCACGTCGTTGCCTACGAAGTCGCTCAGCTCCAGCGGTCCCATTGGGTGGTTCAGGCCCAGCTTCGCTCCCCGGTCGATGTCCTCAGCGGTCCCGGTACCGTCCATCAGAGCGAAGACCGCCTCGTTGATGAAGGGGCCCAGCATCCGATTCACGATGAAGCCCGGGTAGTCCTTGGACTCGATCACCGTCTTGTCGAGCTCCTCTGCGAAGGCGCGTGACGTCTCGTGCGTCGCATCGGAGGTTTCGAGACCGCGGATGATCTCTATCAGCTTCATGACCGGAACGGGCGAGAAGAAATGCAGGCCGATGAAGGCCTGCGGCCGATCCGTGGCGGTCGCCAGCCCCGTGATACTCATGCTCGACGTGTTGCTGGCGAAGATCGCGTCCCGGTCGGCGGACATCGTCAGCGCCGACCAGGTTTCGCGCTTCAGGGCCTCGTCCTCGTAGACGGCCTCGATGACGATCTGGTGGCCGGCCGCCTCATCGGTCCCGACCGCGGTCGTGATCCGGGCGAGGATCTGGTCGGCGATCTCCCGGTCGAGCGTTCCCTTCGTGACCTGGCGCGCCAGGTTGCCGGCGATCCGCTCGCGGCCCATGGCGGCAAGCTCAGCGGTCCGATCGGCCAGCGTGACGGTCTTGCCCGCCGCGGCGCTCACCTGGGCGATGCCATGTCCCATCAGCCCAGCTCCGACCACGAAGACGCGATCGATGCCCATGGCCGGCTAGCCTAGCAGGCGGTCCGCGGCCGTGACCGGATCGAGGCGATGCTCGGCGATGGCGTCGATGGCAGCTTCCCAATCGGGGTGATCGGCCGCTGTGGCCGCCGCACGGTCGGCGAGGGCGCGCAGCAGCTGGTTGCGCGCGCGGGCGCGGCCCCGCTCGGAATCACGAGCTCGGCCCCGGTCCGCGTCGATCGCATCGACGAGCTTGGCAATCCCCTCGCCGGTGGTCGCCGTCGTGAGCAGAATGGGCGGTGGCGTTGCGAATCGGCCTCCGGCTTTGGCCTGCATGGCCCGCAGCTGACGCGCCGCACGCTCGGCGCCGGGGCGATCGCCCTTGTTCACGGCGATCACGTCGGCCACCTCCAGCAAACCGGCCTTGATGGCCTGGATCTCGTCCCCCATCTCGGGCACCTCCACCACGACCGTGGTCTCCGCCAGGCGCGCGACCTCGAGCTCGCTCTGCCCGGCACCCACCGTCTCGACCAGGACCGGGTCGTAGCCGGCGGCGTCCAGGGCCGCGGCCGCCGGCCAGGTGGTTGCCGCCAGGCCGCCAAGCGCGCCGCGGCTGGCCATGGAGCGGACGAAGACGTCCTTGTCTCCTGCGTGCTCCATCATCCGGACCCGGTCGCCCATGATCGCGCCGCCGGTGTACGGCGACGTCGGATCGACGGCAACGACCGCCACCCGCCGGCCGCGCTTCCGATACTCAGTGATCAGGGCCGACACGAGCGTGGACTTGCCGGCGCCCGGCGGTCCGGTGATCCCGACCATGTGTGCTCCGCGACTCGCGGCGAAGATGGCCGGAAGGGTGGCGCGAACGTTTCGATCGTCGTTTTCGATGGCGGTCAGCAGCCGCGCCAGCGCCAGCCGGTCCCCAGTCGTCGCGGCATCCAGCAGCGACGCGGCGTCAGTCATCCGCTGGGCTGGAGGGGCGGCGGCAGCCAGGCAGATGCGTCGAGCGCACCGGATGCGCGGGCAGCATCAGGGCGCGACGCCGGCCGCTCAGCCGCGCCGTCGCGCGTGCTCGCGGAAATAACGGGCGATCTCGCCGATGCTGGTCCCCGGCCCGAAGACCTCGGCGATCCCGGCCTCCTTCAGCAGACCGATATCCGCGTCCGGGATGATCCCGCCAGCCGCCACCAGCAGGTCGTCCATGCCCCGCTCCCGGATCAGCCTGGTGATGCGTGGCAGCAGGGTCATGTGAGCGCCGGACAGGATCGAGAGGCCGACGACGTCGACGTCCTCCTGCTCGGCGGCGTCCGCGATCATCTCCGGGGTCTGCCGCAGCCCGGTGTAGATCACCTCGAAGCCCTCGTCACGAAGGCCGCGGGCCAGCACCTTCGCGCCTCGGTCGTGGCCGTCGAGCCCTGGCTTGGCGATCAGGACGCGGATCGGCGTCGAGCGTGCCTCATCCGTCATGCGCCGCCGATTCTAGCCGTCAGCTGCGTAGCTCCACCCCAGCCGCCCGGCAATCCTCCGCGAACGCCTGAATCGGCTCGTCGGAGTCGACCGCCTCCGAAAAGTCGGAATGCACGCACGCCAGGCCCAGCGCGGCGAGCTGCTGCAGGCCTTCGACCCTGGGCTGTCCGGTCGCACCCCGCCACCAGATCAGAGCGGAGACCGCCATCGTCTCCGGATCGCGGCCGATCTCCTCGCAGCGCTGGCGAATCCGCGGCATCCAGCTCGCGACATCCCCGACCTCCGGCCCGTCGAGGTTCAGCTCGTCGGCGTACCGCGCCGCCAGCCGCCAGGTCACGTTTGGCCCGTTGCCGCCCACGATGATCCGCATTCGCGCCGGGTGAAGGCCCTTGGGCTCGAGGATCAGGTCGTCGACCTGGACCTGGTCCCCATGCCACGTCGTGCGGCCGGGAGCGAAGGCGCGAGTCACGACCTCGAGCGTCTCCTCCATGAGCTTCAGCCGCTCGCGGACCGGCGGGAAGGCAAATCCGAAGCCGGCGTACTCCCACTCGTTCCAGCCCGCCCCAATCGCAAGCTCTGCCCGGCCGCC